>JAHUZY010000138.1 GCA_019264505.1 Phenylobacterium sp.
ACTAGGTTCCGCCGCCCATTTCCCGCCCGAGCGCCGACCACCGCCGCCCGTCCCTTGCGCGCACTGGAACAGACCGTGGCCACGCAAACCGCACTTCTGAAAGTCATGTCCGACGCCGCCCGCAAGGCCGCGCGCGGCCTCAACCGCGACTTCGGCGAACTGGCCGAACTGCAAGTGTCCAAGAAGAGCGCCGCCGACTTCGTCTCGGCCGCCGACATCAAGGCCGAGCAGACCATCTTCGAGGCCCTGACGGCCGCCCGCCCCGGCTACGGCTTCCTGGGGGAAGAGCGGGGCATGATCGAGGGGACGGACAAGACCCATACCTGGATCGTCGATCCCCTGGATGGCACCACCAACTTCCTGCACGCCATCCCGCACTTCGCCATCAATATCGCCCTGGAGCGCCAGGGCGCCATCGTCGCGGCCCTGACCTACAACCCGGTCAGCAACGAGCTGTTCTGGGCCGAGAAGGGCAAGGGCTGCTTCCTCAACGACCACCGGCTGCGGGTCGCCGCCCGCACCCGGTTCGACGAGTCGGTGATCGCCACCGGCATCCCCTTCCTGGGCCACGGCCAGCACGCCAAGTTCCTGAAGGAGCTGCACCAGATCAGCCAACGGGTGGCCGGCGTCCGCCGCTTCGGCTCGGCGGCGCTGGACATGGCCTATGTGGCCGCCGGCCGGTTCGACGGCTACTGGGAGCGTGACCTCAACCGCTGGGATCTGGCGGCCGGAATCCTGCTGATCACCGAGGCGGGCGGCAAGGTGACCGACGCGGATGGGGGCGAGGACGTGCTGGCGTCCGGTTCGGTCTGCACCGCCAATCTTGAACTCCATCCCCTGCTGCTCGAGCGCCTGCGCGCCGCCGCCTGAGACTCGCCCGCACGCAGCTTGACGCAACCGTCACAAGAGGCGGCTAGATCGGGGGCATGAGCGCCCTCACCCGTCGCGCCTTCACGGCGTCCGCCCCCCTGGCCCTGGCCGCCTTCGCCCGTCCAGGCGTGGCCCAGCCGGCCCGAACCCGACCCTTGGTCATCGCTCACCGGGGCGCCAGCGGCGAGCGGCCTGAGCACACCCTGCTGGCCTATCAGCGGGCCATCGATCAGGGCGCCGACTATATCGAGCCCGACCTGGTGATGACCCGCGACGGGGTGCTGGTGGCCAGGCACGAGAACGAGATCTCCGGAACCACCGACGTCGCCGATCGTGCGGACTTCGCCGGCCGGCGCACGGAGCGGCTCATCGATGGGGTCAAGGTGGCGGGCTGGTTCACCGAGGACTTCACCCTGGCCGAGCTCAAGACCCTGAAGGCCCGCGAGCGCCTGCCGGACCTGCGGCCGGCCAGCGCGGCCTTTGACGGCCAGGCGGCCATTCCGACCTTCCAGGAGGTGGTCGATCTCGCCAAGGCCGAGAGCCGGCGGACGGGCCGGACCATCGGGACCTATCCCGAGATGAAGCATCCCACCTATTTCGAGGCCCGCGGCCTGCCCATGGGGGCGAGCCTGGCCGCCGCCCTGCGCGACAACGGACTCGACCGCCCGGATGCGCCGGTCTTCGTCCAGTGTTTCGAGCCCAAGCCCCTGCGCGCCTTCCGCGCCCGCAGCCAGGCGCCCACGGTGATGCTGGTCGGCGCCGGGACCCTGTCAGACGGGATGCTGGCCGAACTGGCCGAGTTCGCCGATGGCCTGGGGCCGGAACTGAAGCTGGTGCTGGACGTGAACGCGCCGGGTCTGGCCGCCACCGGCCTGATCGCCAGGGCCCAGGCGGCAGGGATGAAGGTCCACCCCTGGACTGTCCGCTCGGAGAACAGCTTCCTGCCCGCCGCCTTGCGCCAAGGTGAGGATCCGGCGGGCCACGGAGATTCCGCCGCCCTGCTGCGCGCCCTCTATGGCGCCGGCGCCGATGGCGTCTTCACCGACTTTCCAGAGCTAGCGGTCAAGGTGCGCCAGGAGATGTTCGGCGCTTAGATCAGCAGGCCTCGACGCTCAGGCCGCCTGGCCGAACTGCAGAGCGACAAGCCGGGCATAAAGCCCACCCTGAGCCGAGAGCGCGGCGTGGGTCCCCTGCTCGACCACCTGGCCCTGATCCATGACCACGATCCGGTCAGCCTTGAGCACGGTGGCCAGCCGGTGGGCGATCACCAGGGTGGTGCGGCCCGTCATGGCCTGATCCAGGGCCGCCTGGACCAGCCGCTCGTTCTCGGCGTCCAGGGCGCTGGTGGCCTCGTCCAGCAGCAGGATGGGCGCCTGGCGGATCAGGGCCCGGGCGATGGCCAGCCGCTGACGCTGGCCGCCGGACAGGGAGCGAGCCCGGTCCCCGAGGAGGGTCTGGAAGCCCTCGGGCAGGGCCTCGATGAAGCCGCGGGCCTGGGCGGCCTGGGCTGCGGCCAGGATATCCTCCGGCAGGGCGGCCGGGCGGCCGAAGGCGATGTTGTCGGCCGCTGAGCCTGAGAACAGCGGCGAGTCCTGGGCCACCAGGGCCATGCGCTCGCGCACCTCCCGCGGGTCAGCCAGGCGCAGGTCGGTATCATCCAGGCGGATCACGCCCTGGTCCGGATCATAGAAGCGCAACAGCAGGCGGAAGACGGTGCTCTTCCCCGCGCCCGATGGTCCCACCAGGGCCACCCGCTCGCCCGGCGCGACGTTCAGGGTGAAGTGGCGCAGGGCCGGCATGTCCGGGCGGCCGGGATAGGCGAAGGTCACGTTCTCGAAGGCGACCGCGCCGCGCGACGGCAAGGGCAGGATGGCCGGACTGACCGGAGCGGCGATGCCCGGCCGGGCGTCGAGCAGTTCGGCGATCCGGTCCATGGCGCCGGCGGCCTTCTGGACGTCCCCCCAGGTCTCCCCCAAGGCGCCGACCGCGCCTGCGGCCATCACCGCCAGGAAGGCGAACTGGAAGAGCGCGCCCCAGCTCATCTCGCCGCGCAGGCCTGCATGCACCCCCAGCCAGAAGATGGCCACCACGCCGCCAAACACCAGGGCGATCACTAGGGCGGTCATCACGGCCCGCGCCGTCATGCGGCGCAGGGATGTCTCGAAGGCTCGCTCCACGGCCCCATCGAAGGACCGGGCGGCGGCGGCTTCGCCACCGAAGGCCTGGACGGTCTCCAGGGCGTCGAGGGTCTCGCCAGCCTGACCGACGGCCTGGGCGAACTGATCCTGGGTCGAGACGGTCAGCCGGCGCACCCGGCGACCGAACAGGAACAGGGGCGCGAGCACAAAGGGGAAGATCATCAGGACCAGGGCGGTCAGGCCAGGACTGACCCACACCAGCAGGACCAGGGCGCCGATGAGCGTCAGCAGATTACGCAGGGCCACCGAGACCGAGGTCGCCATCAGGCTCTCGACGATCTGGATGTCGGTGGTCAGCCGTGACAGCACCTCGCCCGTGCGGGTGCGCAGGAAGAAGCCGGGGTCCAGGGTCAGGATATGGGCGTAGACCGCCTCGCGCAGGTCGGCCACCACCCGCTCGCCGAGCTTGGTGACGAAGAAGTAGCGAAGGGCTGAGGATAGGGCCAAGGCCAGGGCCACCCCTCCGATCAGGGCGAACCACAGATTGACCCGCTCGGGCGAAATATCCGGGGTCGTCAGGGCGTCCACCAACAGGCGCACCGCGCCCGACAGGCCAAGGGTCGCGGCCGTGGCGCCGATCAGGAAGACCAGCGCGCCGACCGCCTCGCCTTTGCGGCGTCGTGCGAAGGGAACCAGGCGCCGCAGGGCGCCGACATTGCGGCTGCGGGGCCGCCGTTCGGCCGCTTCCCCCAGGCTCTGGACCAGTTCGGCGCCGGCGCCGGGACGCCCGTCAGCCCCAGGGGCGGCAGGGACGGCGGTTTCGGCTGACTGGCTCATGAAATCCGTGCGCCCTTGCTTCAGGGCCGCCGTTTCTGTATACGCGCGGCTCGTTTGCGCACCGGACCCGTCGGGCCCGGCGCCGCATCACCCGCTGCTCTTACGTCGGTTGTCCTCGCGATGAAACAAGACACGCACCCCGATTATCACTTCATCACCGTGGTGATGACGGATGGTACGACCTACCAGACCCGGTCGACCTACGGGAAAGAGGGCGCGACCCTGAACCTGGATATCGACCCGAAGACGCACCCGGCGTGGACGGGCGGCGCCCACACCCTGCTGGACCGCGCCGGTCGGGTTTCGCGCTTCAACGCCAAGTTCGGCGGCTTCACCCGCAAGTAGGGCTCTGGCCCGCCGTACGGCGGGCCTTGACCTTGCTCCATACAAAGA
>JAHUZY010000281.1 GCA_019264505.1 Phenylobacterium sp.
GCCCTGGTGGTCGAAGGCGTGGCCGAGGGGCTGGCTCGGGAGATCACCCAGGCGGTGGATGTGCCCACCATCGGTATTGGCGCCTCGGCGGGGTGCGATGGGCAGATCCTGGTGACCGACGACATGCTCGGCCTCTTCGACTGGACGCCCAAGTTTGTCCGTCGCTATGCCGACCTGCGGGGGGAAATCCTGGGCGCGGTGCAGACCTATGCCGACGATGTACAGGCGCGGCGGTTCCCGGGACCAGCGGAAATCTATTTTCCCAAGGCCGGTTAGCAGCCGCATCGGGCCTTATGCGTCACAGCGGCCGGGCGGCGTTGCGGCGCGACCGCTTGCACTATAGGTTCGCCGCCTCTGATTTCGTCGCCTGAGCGCGGGGTTTCCAATTCGTGACTGACGTTTTTGAAGAGGTCGAGGAGCAACTCCGCGCCGACCGCTACAAGACGCTCGCCCTGCGCGCCCTTCCTTGGGTGCTGGGTGGGCTCGCCCTGGTGTTGATCATCGTGCTGGGGGTGTGGGGCTGGAACGCCCTTCAGACCCGGTCCATGGCCGAGGCCTCCGAGGCCTATGCCGAAGGCGTCGAAGCCTTTGGCGCCGGCGACATGAACAAGGCCGAGCAGCGCTTCGCCGAAGTGGCCGCCGAGGGGCCGGACGGTTACGCCGCCCTGGCCCTGATGCAGCAGGCGGGGCTGCGGGTGAATGACGGCGATATCGATGCGGCCGTGAAGCTGTTCGACGAGGCCGCCGACAAGGCGCCTGATCCGATCCTGGCCGACGCCGCCCGCCTCAAATCCGCCTTCGCCCTGCTCGATACCGCTCCCCTGTCCGAGTTGAAGACCCGGCTGGAGCCCCTGACCGAGGACGGGCGTCCCTATCGCGCCCTGGCTCTCGAGGCGCTGGCCTTCGCCAAGCTCATGGGGGGCGAGATGGATGAGGCCCGTGCCGATTTCGGCGTTCTCGCCCTGATGCCAGGGGTCTCGGAACTGGCCCGCCAGCGGGCCCAGGCCGCCCGGGCGATGATCGACTCCGGCACCGCCGGGGCGCTGCCTGAAGCGGTCAAGGCTTCGCGCGCGCTCCCTGAGCCCGCTTCCGACGATGCGGCCGCCGCCCAGGCGCCGCAGCAGCAAGGTTCTGCTCCGCAATGATCCTGTCCCGCCCTTCGATGGTCGCCGTCCTGCTGGCCAGCACCGTCGCGATCTCCGGCTGTTCGACCGTCAATCGGCTCAATCCCTTTGATCGGGATGATGGTCCTCAGGAGATCGCCAGTGAGGGCGAGCGGATCTCGGTCATCGCCTTCAACGATACGATCGAGCCGTCGGACACCCTGACCGGCGCCGACTTCTTCCTGCCGACGCCCTACGCCCGGTCGGACTGGCCGCTGCCGGGCGGCGTTCCCGAGCAGGCGTCCGAGCACATCGAGGCGCCGGTCGCATTCGACATCGCCTGGCGCCGGAACTTCGGCGAAGGCTCGGGCCGTGGCCATCATGTCACCGCCCCGCCGGTGGCCGCCGACGGCCGGCTCTATGTGATGGACGGCTCGGCCCAGGTCTCGGCGATCGATCTCAAGTCCGGCCGGACCGTGTGGAGCGTCGATCTGAAGCCCTCACGCCGTGACGAACGCGAAGGCTTCGGCGGCGGCGTGGCCTATGCGGGCGGCAAGCTCTATGTCACCTCCGGCTACCGCTTCGTCGCGCGCCTGGACGCCGCCACGGGCGCCTCGGAATGGCGACGGGAGACCGAACAACCGATCCATGCCGCCCCTACCGTGACGGCTGGGCGCGTGATGGCGGTGGCCATCGACAACACCCTTTTGACATTTGAGACCGCCACCGGCGCGCCCAGCTGGACCTATCAGGCCCTGAGCGAGCCCGCCCGAATTCTCGGCGCCTCGACCCCGGCGGTGTCAGGCGACACCGTGGTCGCCGCCTTCAGCTCTGGCGAACTGGTGGCCCTGCGCAGCGGCAACGGCAATGACCTCTGGAACGAGGGCCTGTCGCGGGGCAGCCGCACCAACGCCCTGTCCGAGATCCGCGACATCGCGGGCCGCCCCGCGATCTACCGCGGCGACGTTTACGCGGTCAGCCATGCGGGCGCCTTCGCCGCTATCGATCTGCGCACCGGCGCGCCGCGCTGGACCCTGCCTGTGACCTCCACCACCACGCCGTGGCCGGCTGGGGATGTGGTCTATGTGGTGTCCAAGGCCGGGGAGGTGATCTGCGTCTCCCGGGAAAGCGGCCAGGTCTACTGGATCCGCGACCTGAATGAGGGCGTGACGCCCAAGAAGGTTGGCGGTGTTCTGGGCATCGGCGGCCGTCCGGGCGCCAAGCCCCTGTGGACGGGGCCGCTGCTGGCCTCAAACAAGCTGATTGTCGCCTCCTCGACCGGGGAGCTGGCCGTGCTGGATCCCAAGACCGGCGCGGTGGATCGCAAGATGAACCTGGGCGCGAGCGTTCTCCTGGAGCCGATCGCGGTCGACGGGATGGTCTATGTGGTGACCGACGACGCCCAGGTGATCGCCCTGCGTTAGAGGGAGGGCGCCGGCTCGCCGGCTCAACCCCGACGTTTCTGTGTCATTCAATCCGCGCCTGCGGCGCGGATTAGCACTATTTGAGCGGAATCTGGTCTATGGAGACCAGCTTCTGTTCCAGCGCGCCAGGGGGCGCCTATGCCGCTCAAAATCGCCATCGTCGGCCGTCCGAATGTGGGCAAGTCCACCCTCTTCAACCGGCTGGCCGGACGGAAGCTCGCCATCGTCGACGACCTGCCCGGCGTCACCCGGGACCGCAAGTTCGCCTCAGGTCGGCTGGGTGACGTCGACCTCGAGCTGATCGACACCGCCGGCTTCGAAGACGTCACCGACGAGAGCCTGGAGGCGCGGATGCGCCAGCAGACAGAGCTCGCCGTCGAGGAAGCCGACCTGATCCTGTTCGTCATGGACTCCCGCGAAGGCGTCGCCCCGATGGACGAGGTGTTCGGCGAGCTGCTGCGCAAGTCGAGCAAGCCGGTGATCCTCCTGGCCAACAAGGCCGAGGGACGGCAGGGTGATGACGGGACCCTGGACGCCTTCCGCCTGGGATTTGGCGAGCCGATCCCCGTCTCGGCCGAGCATGGCGAGGGCATGGCTGATCTCTATGCCGAGGTCGTTCGCCTGTTCCCCGAGGCCGGCGAGGACGAGGACGATGGGAGCATCAAGCCGGTCCAGCTGGCCATTGTCGGGCGGCCCAATGCGGGCAAGTCGACCCTGGTCAACCGCCTGATCGGCGAAGACCGGCTGCTGACGGGCCCTGAGGCGGGCATCACCCGCGACTCGATCCCCGTCGACTGGACCTGGGATGACCGGGCCATCCGCCTGGTGGACACCGCCGGCCTGCGTCGCAAGGCCAAGGTCCAGGAAAAGCTCGAGCGACTCTCCACCCAGGACACCATCCGCGCCATCACCTTCGCCGAGGTGGTGCTGCTGGTCATGGACGCCACCCATCCCCTGGAGATCCAGGACCTGCAGATCGCCGACCTGGTGGAGCGCGAGGGCCGCGCCCTGGTCTTCGTCCTGGCCAAGTGGGACCTGGTGGAAGATCCCCAGATCCGCCTGAAGGAGCTGGAGGAAGAGGTTTCCCGCAAGCTGCCTCAGGTGCGCGGCGCGCCGATGATCGCGCTCTCTGCGGAGACCGGCCGAAATCTGGACCGGCTTATGCCTGCGGTCTTCAAGGCTCACGACGACTGGTCGACCAAGGTCAAGACCCGCGACCTGAACGACTGGCTGGCCATGGCCGTACAGCGCCACCCGCCGCCGGCGGTGAATGGGCGCCGGGTCCGCCCCAAGTACATCACCCAGACCAAGGCGCGGCCGCCGACCTTCGTGCTGTTCGCCAGCCGGGCCAGCACCTTGCCCGACAGCTATCGCCGCTATCTGATCCACTCGATCCGCGAGAGCTTCGACCTGCCTGGCGTTCCGGTGCGGCTGACCGTGAAATCCGGGGCCAATCCCTATGCCGAGGGCGAGTCCCGATCGCCGGGCCCGTCCCGCACGGCGCCTCGCAAGGCCAAGCCCAAGGCGGCCTCCTCCAAGCCGGGCGCCAAGAAGCCTCTGGGCGCCAAGGCGGGCAAGCCGGTCAAGGCGGGCAAACCCTCGCGGCCGAGCAAGTCTTCAGGGTTCGGCGGCGCCAAGGCCCGCCCGACCCGCGCCCGTCCGGTCAGTGGCCGGAAGACGCCTTCGAAGCCTTCCACGCGGAAAAGCTGATCGGCGCGTCGGGCTGACCAAGGTCGGCGCCCGCCAGCTCCACGATCATCGGTCCGATCTCGGCCGGGTCGGGGAGGGCGTCGGGGTCCTCGCCCGGCATGGCCTCGGCCCGCATCTTGGTGCGCATGGCGCCGGGATCGATCAGGGCCGCGCGCACGCTCGTATTCTCAAGTTCGTCAGCCCAGGTGCGCACCAGATGGTCGGTGGCGGCCTTGGTGGCCCCGTAGGCCCCCCAGAAGGCCTTGGGCCGGGCCACGCGGCCGCTGGTGAAGATGAGGGCGCGACCGGCCGGGGCGGCCTTGAGCAGCCGTTCGGTGCTGCGCAGCAGGCGGTAGGTGGCGGTGAGGTTGATGGCGACGGTCTTGTCCCAGGCCGGCGGATCAATGTGGGAGATCGGGCTCAGGCCCCCCAGGACGGCTGCGGCGTGGACCAGGATGTCCAGCTTGCCATGACGCTCATGGATGGCCAGCCCCAGCTGGTCGATCCCGTCGCCCTGCGCCAGGTCCATGGGAACCAGGGTGGCGGCCTGGCCGGACACCGCGCGGATCTTGTCGTCCAGAACTTCAAGGCCCCCTTGGGTGCGGGCCACGCCAATGACATGGGCCCCGGCCTGGGCCAGGGCGATGGCGCACTCCCGGCCGATGCCACGGCTGGCGCCGGTGACCAGGGCGACGCGGCCGGCGAGGGGCAGGTTGGGAGTATCCGTCATGGGAACTGTCTAGCTGGCTTCTGAGGGGCCATCGGCCCGTTTGGCATAGTGTCCGGCGATGGCCGCGCAGGCCATCAGCTGGAACTGGTGATAGAGCATGATGGGCAGGAGCACGAAGCCCACCGTGGCGGCCGGGAACAGGACGGCGGCCATGGGCGCGCCGGCCGCCAGACTCTTGTTGGAGCCGCCGAACAGGATCGTCGCCTCGTCCTCCACCGGGAATTTCATGCGACGGCTGATCCAGACGGTCCAGCCCATGGAGGCGACCAGCAGGATGAGACAGATGAGCGACAGGCGCACCAGGTCGCCCACCGACACCTGGCTCCAGATGCCCACCGCCACGGCGCCGGAAAAGGCGTTGTAGACCACCAGCAGGATCGAGCCCCGATCGACGAGGCTGGCCTGCTTGGCGTGGCGCTGAATGAAGCCGCCGATCCAGCGGCGCAGGAGCTGGCCGGAGATGAACGGGACCAGCAGCTGCAGCAGGATGGCCTCGAACGCCCCCCATGACAGACCGCCCCCCTGCGCGCTCAAAAGGACGCCCACCAGCAGCGGCGTGATGGCGATCCCCAGGATATTGGACGCCGAGGCGCCGCAGACGGCGGCGGCCACATTGCCCCGGGCGACAGCGGTGAAGCCCACGGCCGACTGGATGGTGGAGGGCAGGCAGCCCAGATAGATCAGGCCGGGCGCGAGCGCGGCTGGCACGATCCAGGGCGGCAGGGTGGAGAACGCCAGCCCGGCGAGTGGAAACAGGGCGAAGGTGGTGCCTAGAACCACCAGATGCAGACGCCAGTGCGCGATGCCGGCCACCACGGCCTGCGGCGAGAGCTTGGCGCCGTGCAGGAAGAAGACCAGGGCGACGCCGATCTTGGTGGCGATCCCGACCACGTCGGCGGCCTCACCTCGCGCAGGCACGAGGGAGGCGAAGACCACCGTGGCCAGGATGGCCAGGATGTAGGGGTCGATCTTGAACCGGGCGAGCGCGCCGCGAACGGCGCCAATCACGCGTCGACCAGGAAGGTCAGTTGGCGCTCATCGGCCGCATTCCGGCCCTCGGCGATCTCCCGGTCAAGAAGACGGGTGGGATAGTCGCCCGTGAAATAATGGTCGGTGAACTGGGGCGCCGCGGGATCGCGGGGCTCTGACTCCATGGCCCAGTAGAGGCCGTCCACCGACAGGAAGCCGAGGCTGTCGACCTCGAGCATCTTGGCCATCTCGGCGATGGTGTTGTTGGCCGCCAGCAGCTGCTCGCGCTCAGGCATGTCGATTCCGTAGAAGTCGGGCCACATGATGGGCGGCGAGCCTGAACGGAGGTGAACCTCCTTAGCCCCGGCCTCGCGCACCATCCGCACCACCCGCAGGGAATTGGTGCCGCGCACGATGGAGTCATCGATCAGCATCACCCGCTTGCCGGCCAGGACGGCGCGATTGGGCGACAGCTTCATACGGACGCCAAGCTCCCGGGCGCCCTGGGTCGGCTGGATGAAGGTGCGGCCCACATAGTGGTTGCGCATGATGCCCATCTCATAGGGCACGCCAGTCTCCTGGGCGTAGCCAAGCGCCGCAGGCACGCCGGAGTCGGGCACCGGCACCACCACATCGCAGGGTGGCGCGCTTTCCTGGGCCAGGCGCCGGCCCATACGCTTGCGCACCTCATAGACCGAGCGGCCGTTCACCACGGAATCGGGACGGGCGAAATAGACATATTCGAAGATGCAGGGGCGGGCCCGGGCGGCGGGGAAGGGCCGCAGGCTCTCAACGCCGTTCTCATCGATCACCACCATCTCGCCATGCTCGATGTCCCGGACGAACCGGGCGCCGATCATGTCGAGCGCGCAGGTCTCAGAGGCCAGGACCCAGGTGTTGTCGAGCTTGCCCAGAACCAGGGGACGGATGCCCAGGGGATCGCGCACCCCGATCAGCTTCTTGTTGGTGAGCGCCACCAGCGCGTAGCCGCCCTCGATCATCGACAGGGCGTCGATGAAGCGGTCGGTCATCCGCCCCTTCCGGGAGCGGGCCACCAGATGGAGGATGACCTCGGAATCCGACGTCGACTGGAAGATGGCGCCCTCGGCGACCAGATGCTGGCGCAGGGTGAGGAAGTTGGTGAGGTTGCCGTTATGGGCGAGCGCGATGCCGCCGCTCTCCAGATCGGCGAACATCGGCTGGACGTTGCGGATGAAGCTGCCGCCGGCGGTGGAGTAGCGGGTGTGGCCGATGGCGGCCCCGCCGGGCAGGCGTTGGGCGAGATCGGCGTCTCCGAAGGCCTCGCCGACGCGGCCCATGTGGCGTTCGGTGTGGAAGCGGTGGCCATCGAAGCTGGCGATCCCGCAGGCTTCCTGCCCCCGGTGCTGCAGGGCGTGGAGCCCCAGGGCGGTGAGACCTGCGGCCTGGGCCGCGCCATAGACCCCGAAGACGCCGCACTCGAGCCTCAGGCTGTCGTCATCAGGGTCTCGGACCGGGGGGGACCAGATCTCAGAAGCCGGGCTCATCGGGATTTCTCCACCAGATCGTCGATGTCGTCGCGCGCGCGCTCGTCATAGCCTTCTTCCGAAGGCGGATCACCCGCGCCGTCGCGAACCGCGCCCGCAATCGCTGGCCGTAGCCGATCGGCCACATCCATTCCCTTGGGCGCGAAGGCTTTCAGCACCTCGCCGGCCGCCTTGGTCAAGGGATAAAGCGCCGCACCGGCGATCCATTGCGGCATCCGATCTGGCGGGGTCGCGGCGTTGAAGGCCAGGCTGAAGGCGCCGAGCACCACCAGGGAGCGCACCAGGCCAAAGCCGGCGCCGATCAGCCGGTCGAGAAAGCCCAGGACGTCCGTGGCCTGCACCCGGGCGGCCATGTTCCCTCCGATGAGGCGCAGAACTACATAGACGGCCACAAACACCACGAGGATTGCGGCCACATTGGCGGCCCAGGCCGGCTCGACAAACCCCCGAAGGATCGGACCGGAAAAGCGCAGGCCCCAAAGGGCCGCCGCGCCGGCCACCAGCAGGGCGAGCACGGTCATCATCTCCCGGACCGCGCCTCGGAAGAAACCGACGCCCGCCGAGATGGACAGCAGCCCCAGGGCGATGATGTCGAACAGGGTCAAGAGCGACCTTTCCAATCTTGCTCGCCGATCCTGGCGATGGCGTCGGCGAGCCGGGCGACCGGGTTGACCTTCATGCTCGTTCCGCCCTCGGCTTCCATGGGCGCAAGGGCCTGGCCGAAGCCGAGCTTGGCGGCCTCTTTCAGGCGTCCATCCATCCGGCTGACCTGCCGGATATCCCCCGACAGACTGATCTCGCCGAACACCACGCAGTCCTGGGGCAGGGCGACGTCGAGGGCGGAGGAGGCCAGGGCGGCGGCGGCGGCCAGATCAGCGGCCGGCTCGGTGACCCGCAGGCCGCCGGCGACGTTCAGATAGACGTCCCGGTCGCCGAAACCAAGGCCGCACCTCGCCTCCAGCACCGCGAGCACCATGGCCAAGCGGCCGGAATCCCAGCCGACCACGGCGCGTCTGGGCGTGCCATAGGCGCTGGGGGCGACGAGGGCCTGGATCTCCACCAGCACCGGCCGCGAGCCTTCGATGCCGGCGAACACCGCAGCCCCGGCCGCCCGTTCGCCAGAGGTGTTGAGGAACAGGGCCGAGGGGTTTACCACCTCCATCAGGCCGGCGTCAGCCATCTCAAAGACGCCGATCTCGTCGGTGGCGCCGAAGCGGTTTTTCACCCCCCGAAGAATGCGGAAGGGATAGCCGCGTTCGCCTTCGAAGGTGAGGACGGCGTCGACCATGTGCTCGATCACCCTGGGGCCGGCGATGGCGCCTTCCTTGGTGACGTGCCCGACGAGGATGACGGCCACGCCGCGCTTCTTGGCGATGCGGACCAGTTCGCCGGCCGCGGCGCGAACCTGGGTGACCGAGCCTGGGGCGGCCTCGTGGGCGTCGCTCCACATGGTCTGGATGGAGTCGATGATCACCAGATCGAAGGCGTCGCGCTTCAGGCCGTCCAGGATGATGCGCAGGGACGTTTCGGCGGCGAGCTGCACAGGCGCCTTGGCCAGGCCCATGCGGTGGGCGCGGGCGCGGACCTGCTCAACGGCCTCCTCGCCGGAAATATAGGCGCAGCGGGCGCCGCGCAGGGCCGCCTGGCCGACCACCTGCATCAGCAGGGTGGACTTGCCCACGCCGGGATCGCCGCCGACCAGCAGGGCCGAGCCCGGCACCACACCGCCGCCGCAGACCCGGTCGAACTCCGCCACGCCGGTAAGGATGCGCGGCGGCGCCGGCGTCTCGGCCTCAAGGGTCTCGAACACCAGACCTCGCTGACCCCGGCCGGACTTGGCCGGCGCCAGAGCCCCAGGGGGGCGAGACTGCGCCTCCTCGACCATGGTGTTCCAGGCCCCGCAGGCGGGGCACTGGCCGGCCCATTTTCCCTGCACGCCGCCGCAGGACTGGCAGACATAGACCGCGCCGTCTCTGGCCAAGCCGGACTCCTGATTCGCTGATGGCGTAGTCTAACGCCCGGCGCCTGGGTTTGGCCGCCTTAGGCGCCCACGGAGGCCTCGGCGCCGAGATAGATGCGCTGGGCGCGGGTGGATAGCCGCACCAGACATTCGTGCGCGATGCTGCCCGCCGCCTGCGCCTGATCGTCGAGCAGCGCGTGGGGGCCCAACAGCTCGACCATGTCGCCCGGCTGGGCGGGCGCGTCTCCCAGGTCCACGACCGTCAGATCCATATCGACGATATAGAGCCGGCGCAGCGCGCCCGCCGCCCAGGCCTGCCCGCCGCGGCGGGTGGCGCGGATGACGCCGTCGGCATAGCCCGCGCCGACCAGGGCGACCCGGGTTGCGGCGTCGGCCCGGATCGTCGCGCCATAGCCGATCAACTCCCCGGAGCCCACATGGCGGATGTCGAGAATGGGGGCCTCCAGCCGCGCCACAGCCCGCAGCCGAGGGTCTGGCCGTTCCATGGGGCCGCCGCCGAACAGGCTGATGCCCGGGCGGACGAGGTCGAAGCGATAGTCCGGTCCCAGGAAGGCGCCAGCCGAAGCTGCGAGGCTGGCCTTGGCCTGCGGAAACAGCTGCCGGACGGCGCGGAAGGCGGCCAACTGCTCAGCATTACGCCCATGATGGGGGGTCGCGCCGCAGCCCAGATGGCTCATCACCAGCTCAATCTCCAGGCCGCCGAGGCGGTCGGATTGAACGAGGGCCACAGCCTCACCCCGCCCCAGGCCCTGGCGGTTCATGCCGGTGTCCACCTGAAGCGCGCACGGCAGGGAGATTTCGGCGCTCAGCGCGAAACGACTGGCGGCGGCGACCTGATCGAGGCTGTTCAGCACGGGGGTCAGACCGGCGGCCGCCAGCCGCGGGCCGCCGCCCTGGGTGAAGCCGTCAAGCACGAGGA
>JAHUZY010000290.1 GCA_019264505.1 Phenylobacterium sp.
CCTCTGGATGATCTGATCGAGCGCGCCCTGGACCGGCGCCAGCGCGGCCAAATGCTCGATCAGCCGGTCGCGGCGCTCGACCGCATCGCGGCACTGCACGGGCTGGCCGTCGCGAAAGGCCGGCCGTGACGAGAGATTGCCCTCGCCATCGGTGAACGGCTCGAAGAGCTGCGTAGGGAAGGAATGGGCGAGATAATCCAGGACATATTCGCGCGGCGTGATGTCGACCGCCACATCGCCCCAGTCTTCGGTCGCGATGTCGGCAAGGCGGCGCTCCAGCAGCGCTTCGCCGGTGGAGACGATCTGGATGACGCAGGCGTTTCCGGCGGCCAGATCGCGGTCGATGGCGCTGATCAGGGTCGGCGTCTTCATGGCGGTGATCAGGTGGTTGAAGAAGCGCTGCTTGGCGCTTTCAAAGGCCGAGCGCGCGGCGGATTTGGCCTGGGCGTTCAGCGTTCTCGATCCGCCTTCGGGGCCCGAGCCGGTGATGTTGGCGGCTTCCAGCGCGGCCGACAGGTTGTTGTGGATGATCTCGAAGGCGCCGGCATAGGCGTCGTAGATCCGGCCCTGTTCAGCGCTCAGGGCGTGCTCGACGATCTCGTATTCGACGCCGTCATAGGAGAGGGATCGCGCGGTGTAGAGGCCGAGCGCCTTCAGGTCGCGCGCGAGCACCTCCATCGCCGCCACACCTCCAGCCTCGATCGCCTCGACGAACTCAGCGCGGGTGGCGAACGGGAAATCATCACCGCCCCAAAGCCCGAGCCGCTGGGCGTAGGCGAGGTTGTGAACCGTGGTGGCCCCGGTCGCCGAGACGTAGAGGATGCGGGCGGCCGGAAGGGCGTGCTGCAGGCGAAGGCCCGCCTTGCCCTGCTGCGAGGCGGCCTGGTCGCCACGCTCGCCTTTGCCGCCGGCGGCGTTCTGCATGGCGTGGGATTCGTCGAACACGATGACCCCGTCGAAGTCGGTGCCCAACCAATCGACGATCTGGCGGACCCGGGAAACCTTACCGTCGCGCTCGTCGGACCGTAGCGTGGCGTAGGTGGTGAATAGGATGCCTTCGTCCAGCCGGATTGGGGCGCCCTGGCGAAAGCGCGAGAGGGGCGTGACGAGCAGTCGCTCCTGGCCAAGCGCCGACCAGTCGCGCTGGGCGTCTTCGATGAGCGCATCGGATTTGGAGACCCACAGCGCGCGGCGCCGGCCCTTCAGCCAGTTGTCGAGGATGACGCCGGCGACCTGGCGGCCCTTGCCGGCGCCGGTGCCGTCGCCCAGCATGAAGCCGCGACGGAAACGCACCGCGCCCTCGGTGTCGTCGGCCGCGGCGCTGACCTGATCGAAGGTCGGATCGACGCTCCAGGCACCGGCCAGATGGCCGCCATGGGCCTCGCCGGCATAAATTACGGTTTCGAGCTGGGCGTCCGACAACAGGCCCGCCGCGACCAGTCCCTCGGGCAGGAGCGGAACATAGCCCGGCTTGGGCGGGCAGACCGACGCCATCGAGGCCGACTGCACCAGCGGGGTGGGATGCGGCGTGGCGCCCTCGATGGCGATCGATTGCAGGACATAGGGCTCATAAAGCGCTTCGGTCAGCCGGTCGCCGACAGGCGGGCTCCAGTCGCACACCGTGTAGCCAAGCGGTCGGCCGCTGATCTGCGCCGGTGGCGGAGCCGGTCGGCGTGCCGCCGAAGCGGTTCTGTGCAAAGCCGGTTTTGAGCAAAGCCGGCGTGTCGGGTGCGCGGGCGTGACGGCGCCGCGCGGCGGCACATGGGCGTCCACCCAGGTCAGCAACTGCGCGGCGTTGGCGGCCATGCCGGGCGAGTCGGGAAAGCGGTCGGGATCCTCGGCCGGCGTCCGGTCGATGATCGTCAGGCGCGTTTCGGTGGTGGTCCCATGCCGCGCATAGACCGATCCGGCGATGGCAGCGGAGAACAGGATGCGGCCGCGCTGCTGGAGACGGCTGAAGGCGTCGCGCCAGGCCGGGTTATGAGGCGACAGGCTCGCGCCGGTGATGGCGGCCAACCGGCCCCCGTCGGCCAGGCGCGCCAGAGCCGACGCCATGTGACGCAGGGCGGCGTCGGCGACTCGACCCTGAACATGGACCCCGGCCGAGAAGGGCGGGTTCATCATGACGACGGTGGGTATCACCGCGTCGTCGAGATGATCATGGAGGTGGGCGGCGTCGAAGCGGCTGACGGACGACGCCGGAAACAGGCGACCGAGCAGCTCGGCGCGCCCGTCGCCCAGTTCGTTGAGCGCCAGTTCGGCGCCCGCGAGCTCGGCGAAGATGGCGAGCAGCCCGGTGCCGGCCGAGGGTTCCAGCACCAGGTCTCCGGCTCCGAGCCCAGCGGCGCGCGCGGCGATCCAGGCGAGCGGGATCGGTGTCGAGAATTGCTGGAGCGCCTCGCTTTCCTGCGACCGCCGCGTCTGGCTGGGCAGGAGCCCGGCGATCTTGCTGATCATGGCCAGCTGAGCGGCTGAGGGTTGACGCAACAGGGCTGGTCCGAACCGGCGCAGGAACAGAAGCTGCGCGGCCTCGCAGGCGTCATAGGCGTCTTTCCAGTCCCACAGCCCTTGCGCGTCGGAGCCCCGAAACGCCGCTTCCATGGCGGCGCGCAAGGCGCGCGCGTCGACGGTAACGCCTTGAGCGAGCAGCGGCAGGAGGGTGTCGGCGGCGCGGCAGAGCGCCAAGGCGCGGTGGTTCGGGCTGGCGGGCGTCTCGGGCGGCGCCGGTGAAGCCAGGGCGGTCAGGGTCATGGTCGATCATCCAGGAGAGCGGGGGGAAGGCGAGCCGACCGGCGCTCTCTCTCGACCGCACCGGCTCGCCCCCTCCCGGCCCCCTCTCACTCTTGCGAGACGAAGCCTCCGCCCTCGGCGGGCGGGAGATAGGCCGCGAAGGGATTGCCGGGTGCGAGATGGCCGAAGGGCGTGAACACGAACTCCTCGCCGTCGCGGCCGACGGCGCACAGGACGTAGCGCAGCTCGCGGGTCTCGGCGTCGAGGCATTCCATCAAGGCGAGATCGTCGTTGCGAGCCGCCTGGAGGAGGGTCTGGAAGTTGCGGGAGGCGTGGTGTGGGATGGCCATGGCGGACTCCTGAAGCGCAAAGCGGCTCGCCATCGGCGGGCCATGAG
>JAHUZY010000300.1 GCA_019264505.1 Phenylobacterium sp.
GTGGGGCGGCTAGGCGTGGGGCGGGGCAGGGCGTGCGGGGGGCCGCCGGGCACGTGGGGCGTCCAGGGGGTGGCGGGGCGGTGACACATCACGCCACCGGCCGCAGGGGGGCGCCAAAGTACGCGCCCGCTTCGCCCGCCAGCGCCTCCAGCGCAGCCAAGGCGGCGCCCCTACTGACCAGGAAGACGCGGCGTCCGCCGATCACGAGCGAACGGCGCTCCAGGCGCACTGGCACGGTGAACGCGTCGTCGTCCTTCGCCATCAGGACGCCGATGGGCGCCCCGCTGTCGTCGAGACGAAGCGACGTTCGCCACGCGGCGCCGGGCGGTGCGGCGGCGCGAAGGGCGTGGGTCAGGGTCACGCACATTAGGCCGAGCTTCTCGCCTATCGTCTTCCTTGAGGTTCCGCCGACAAGCGGTGAGGCGAGGAGGCCGTAAAAGGCGGCCCAACGGCCTTCCCACATCGCCCCGGCTTCTGAGGCCAGTTGCTCCGCCATGTGCGTGGCCTCCGGCGCGTCCCGCCGCGTCCGGCCGGGTCGCCGCCGGGCCTGCGTGGCCGGGGTGATGCCCTTCACTCGGTCGACCCTATGTATGTATGCAGTCATGCCGCTGCACTCTTCTTCTCGTCGAACCACAGAAGAATGCTTTCGAGCGGCCACAGAGCGGGACCGCGAGGGTTCATCCGAATAAACTTGGGGAAGTACCCCTGTTTCGACAGAACCTCTAGGCGACGTCGGCTCGAAACGCGGGGCCAGCGTTCCCTGATCTCTTCGTAACTCAGAAGCTCGTCTTGTGAATAGGTGACCGACACTAGACGTCCTCCCCATTCGCGAGCGCGAGCTTCGCGGTCACCATTTCGATCCGCGTCGCGCGTGCGCGGGCGGCGGCGACGGGCGTTGAGGTGTCTAGCTTAGCGGCGGCGGGGGCCGGGGCCGGCTTGGGCTTTGGCGTAGGCGTCGGAGCGGTTTCGAAAAGGTATTCGCCGCCCTGGTCGTCAAATCCGGACCTAATCGCCTCGACGGCGTAAGATATCGCGTCCCGGCCGCAAGGCATCGTCAGAAGTTCACCAGTCAGAGTGACGCCCGCGTTGATTAGGCGAGCCACGAGATCAGGAGTTGCGCCCGCCTTCAGGCCGAGGCGGTCGGCGTTTTCCAGTATAGCGGCCTTCAACGCGAAGGGCAGCGCAGGGTTGGGATCATTCTTCATAGGTTGGCGTACCGGAGAGTGCCGGCTTCTCTATATTTATGGGGGGAGGGACCGGCACCCCGTGCCAGATCACCACCGGACAATCGCACAAAAGCACGCAAATGTCAAGAAAAGCGTGTTGCGACGCCTATAGCGCGTGATGCGTAGACATTAAATCTGGAGTAAATTGAAGGGAAACGTCCGACTATTTACCTGCCGAAACCTTGTACCGGTGGTTTTCCGGGCCGGAACATGACTCTCTGGGGCGAAAAGTCGCCAGGGGGGCAGGCACGACGCTAGGGACGTAAATAGGAAGCCCATTTCTTGAACTGGATGCTGGTGGGCGGCACAGGCAGTTCGTTGTCTTGGCCGTCAGGCTCGATCCATTCGGCCATGCCCTCGATCAGGTCTGCGGCCCGGGCGAGGTCGGCCTTGCCCTCGGCGAACCGCCGGGTCGACAGATAGCGATGGCCCCGCTGGCGCAGCAGTTCAAAGGAGTCCGGAAACCGCTCCAGGCCCTCGCTGAACACCGCGATCGCCTCTTCGATCCGGTAGCGGAACCCGAGCACCCGCCCAAACCAGACCGTGGCGGCCAGGGAGGGATCGGCCTCATAACGGGCCTGGGCGCGCTCAAGGGTGCGGCGGGAACGGTCTCGGATGCTGTCTTCGCTCATGGAGACAGTAGGGCGACCGATCGGCGCCTTGGCAAGCGGGGCCGCTGAACCGGCCGCTCATTCCACTATGGGCGTAGCCGTCTTGGTCCTGTCATTGAGGGAGCCAGACCAACCAATATTCCTGAAGCGAGGATCGGCGTTCAACGCCGAGTTCAGTTGGGCCAAGAACGACGGGAAGTTCTTGCCTCTCCAAAGTGCGAGCGCTTCCTTGGCGTGGAGATGGCATTCATTCTCAAAGACGCGGGCGATAAACAGCTCATACTTGGATCGGCCGTCCCTGACATGCAGCCACCAACCATGGTCGTCCTGGATAGGCTCTGAGACCTCAAATCCCAGCGGCCTCAGGATTGTGGCCCAGGCTTCGGCAATGTTCTGGCCGACAGGCACAATCTCTTCGAAATCAACGGACTCGTCGCCCTCGACGCCGTCATAGGGCAGTTCCGTTTCGAACTCTGCAAACGGTCTGATCTTCACTGTGCGCGCTCCCCGACTTCCGCTGACTTCGCACTTGTTTCACCAGCCTCGCACAGGGCGGCTGCGGCGAAAAGAACAAAAAAGGAACTCGCGCTGCCCCCCTACGCCCCCGCCAACGCCGCCGCGACCGCCGGGGCCAGGCGCTGGGCGATGACCTTCACGCCTTCCGCATTGGGGTGGATGCCGTCGTCCTGGTTCAGGGCGGGGTCGAGGGCGACGCCGTCCAGGAGGAAGGGATAGAGGGCGACGTCGTGGTCGCGGGCGAGACCTTCGAACACCGCGGCGAAGTCGGTGGCGTAGGCGCCGTAGCTGGGGGGCGCCTGCATGCCGGCCAGCAGGACCGGGATGTTGCGGGCCTTCAGCCGGGTGATGATCCCCTCCAGATTGGCCCGCATGGTCGCCGGCTCGATCCCCTGCAACAGGTCGTTGCCGCCGAGCGCCACGACGCACAGGTCGGTGTCGTCCTGGATGCTGAAGTCCACCCGGGCCAGCGCGCCGGCCGTGGTGTCGCCGGACACGCCGGCGGCCCGCACCCGCGCAGGCGTCCCGGCCGCCGCCAGGGCCGCCTCCAGCTGGGCGGGCAGGGCGTCCTTCGCCGGCAGGCCGTAGCCGGCGGTAATGGAGTCTCCCAGCAGGGCCACCACCGGCAGGTCGCCGGGGGCCAGCGGCGGCGGCGGGGGCGCAGCCTCGTCGGCGGCGGCCGAAGCCGGGGCGTCAGCCTCCCGGCTGCAGGCGCTGGCGCCCAGGGCCAGGGCGCGGGGCAGAAGGGTGCGGCGGG
>JAHUZY010000342.1 GCA_019264505.1 Phenylobacterium sp.
AAACGCCACCATCGTCGAGGCGTCTGGCCGCGACCGGCCAGGCCTCCTGACGGCGCTCGCCAATACCCTGGCCGATGCGGGCCTCTCCATCACCTCGGCCCATATCGATTCCTATGGGGAGCGGGCGGTGGACGCCTTCTATGTCACCGACGCCGCCGGCTGGAAGGTGACGGAGACCAAGGCGCTCAACCCGCTGAAGACCGCCCTGCTCGCCGCGCTGAACGAGGGCGACGCCGCCCGCATCCGCAAGAACGCCCGCCTGCAACGCGCCCCGGCCAGCTTCGCGCGCTGAGGGCCTACTCCGGCGCAGATCGCTGGCGGACCTCGGCGAAGACCTCTTCGGTCTGTTCGCCCAGGCGCGGGGGGTGGCGGCGGATATTGGAGGGGGTCTTCTCGAACTTCACCGGCGGGCGGATGGCCTTGTAGGGGCCGAGATGCGGGTGGTCGTAGCGCTCGAACAGGCCCACGGCCGCCAGGTGCGGATCGCCTTCCAGGTCCTCGAACCGGTTGGTCTTCTGCACCGGGATCGACAGGCCCTTCAGCAGGGTCAGCCATTCGTCGGTGGTCTTGGTGGCGGTGACCTCCTCGACCATGGCGTAGAGCTCGCGGGTGTGCTTGGCCCGCTGGGCGTAGTCGGCGAAGCGCGGGTCCCTGGCCACCGTCTCGGCCCAGCCGGCCACGGCGAAGAACTGGTCCCACTGTTTGTCGGTATAGGGCAGCAGGCCGATATAGCCGTCCTTGGTCCGGAACGGCTTGCGGTGGGGATTGGTCACCCGCTGATAGGACCACTGGCCGGTGGGCGGCTCATAGGCGTGGTCATAGAGGTTTTCCACCAGGTTGAAGCTGGTGACGCATTCCAGCATCGGCACCTCGACGAACTGGCCCTCGCCGGTCTTGGCGCGGTGGAAGAGAGCGGCGGTCAGGGCCTGAGCCATGAACAGGCCCGAGACCTTGTCGGCCACCAGGGTCGGCAGGATGCGCGGGGTCTCATTGCCGTCGGTGCGCGGCAGCAGGTCGGCCATGCCTGAGGCCGACTGGATCAGGTCGTCATAGGCCGGCTCCCCGGCATAGGGCCCCTCCGAGCCATAGCCGGCGGCATGGACATAGATCACGTCGGGGCGGAGCTTTTTCACCGCCTCATAGTCCAGGCCCAGGCGCTTGAGCCCCTCATAGCGGATCGAGGCGGCGAACACGTCGCAGCTGGCGATCAGGGCTTCCAGGGCCGGGCGCATGGCGGGGTCGCGCAGGTCGACCAGGACCGAGCGCTTGTTGCGGTTGATGGTCAGGAAGATGGGGCCGAGGTCCTTGGGCGCGCCCTCGGGCGGATGGCCCGCCCACCGCATGATGTCGCCGCCGTCGCCGCGGCCAGAGCCCGGATCCTCCAGCTTGATCACATCGGCGCCCTGGTCGCCGAGGATCTGGGTCGCATAGGCCCCGAACACCACGCTGGTCAGGTCCAGGATGCGCACGCCTGAAAGCGGCCCCGTGGCCTTGGTCCCCAGTTCCTTGCCTTCCGCCACGGCCGTTCTCCCTTATGGTTCTTATCGGCGTTTATGCTGCGCCGGAGAGATCGCGCCAAGCGACGAACCAGAGTGACGTAGAGGGAGGCCGCCCGTGGATTTCCAGCTGTCGGACGAGCATCGGATGCTCAAGGAGCTGACCGCGCGCTTTGTCCGCGACGAGCTGATGCCGCTGGAGGCCGGCGTCCTGGAGCGGGAGGCCAGGGGCCAGGGCCTGTCGCTGGCGCCCGAAGAGCACGCCCGCCTCGACGAGATCTCCAAGCAGCTCGGCCTCTGGGGCCTGGACGCGCCGGAGGATGTGGGCGGCTCGGACCTGCCCTTTGTGGCCATGGTCGGCGTCGGCGAGGAGCTGGGCCGCACCATCACCCCCTACACCCTGCCGCCCGACAGCCCGAACCTGCGCATGCTGATGGCGACGGTGAACGAGCGCCAGAAGGAGGCCTATCTGGCGCCCTATGTGCGCGGCGAGACCGTCTCGGCCATCGGCATCTCCGAGCCCGGCGCCGGGGCCGATCCCTCGGCCATGACCACAAAGGCCGTCCGCGACGGGGACGACTGGATCATCAATGGCCGCAAGATCTGGATCACCCGGGCGGCGGACGCCGACTTCACCATCCTGATGGCGGTGACCGACACCGAGAAACGCGCCCGCGGCGGCATCTCGGCCTTTCTGGTGGACCGTGACGCCCCGGGCTTCCACGTCCTGCGGCAGATCCCGATGATCGGCGGCCAGTCCACCTATGAGGTGGTTCTGGAAGATTGCCGGGTGGAGGGTTGGAAGCTGCTCGGCCAGGAGGGCGCGGGCTTTGCGCCCATGCAGATCCGGCTGGGCACCCGGCGGATCGAAATGGCCGCCTGGTCCATCGGCATGGCCCAGCGGGCGCTGGACATGATGGTCGAATACGCCCCGCAGCGGTCCACCTTCGGCGCGCCTCTGTCGGAGCGGCAGGCGATCCAGTGGTGGGTGGCCGATGCGGCGACCCGCATCCATGCGGCCCGGCTGATGACCTATGACTGCGCCTGGAAGCTCGATCAGGGCCGCGACACCCGGGTGGAAATCTCGATGATCAAGGCCTACGCCACCGAGATGGCCTGGGAGGTGGTCGACCACGCCATGCAGACCTTCGGCGCCATGGGCATGACCAAGGAGCTGCCGCTGCAACTGATGGCCTCGCGCCTGCGCACCATGCGCATCTATGACGGCCCCACCGAAGTCCATAAGTGGGTGGTGGCCCGCAACCTTCTGGGAACCCGCAAATGAGCCGCTCCGACCATCTCGTCATCAGCGTCCAGGACCATGTGGCGCAGCTGATCTTCCACCGGCCGCCGGCCAACCACGTGTCGGTGGAGCTGGTGGCCGACATCGCCGAAGCCCTGCTGGCCTTCGACAAGGACCCGACGGTGCGCGCCACCGTGCTCGCCTCGGAGGGCAAGCCCTTCTGCGCGGGCGCCGACCTCGCCTCCCCCACCGGGATCGGCGGGGCGGGCATGGGCGGGGTCTCCGAGCTCTACGACCAGGCCGTGCGGCTGTTTTCAGTGGAGAAACCCATCGTCGCCGCCGTGCAGGGCGCCGCCGTGGGCGCGGGCCTGGGCCTGGCCCTGGTGGCGGACTTCCGGGTCGCCGCGCACGAGGCGCGGTTCTCGGCCAATTTCGTCAAGCTCGGCTTCCATCCGGGCTTTGGCCTGACCCACACCCTGCCTCGGGTGATCGGCGCCCAGCGGGCGGACCTGATGTTCCTCACCGGCCGCCGCATCCGCGCCGACGAGGCCCTGGCCTGGGGGCTGGTGGATGAACTGGTCCCGGCCGATGAGCTGCGCCAATCGGCCTTTGCGCTGGCCGCCGAGCTGGCGGAGAATGCGCCCCTCGCCGTGGTCGCCACCCGCAAGACCACCCGCAGCGCCCTGGCTGAGGCGGTCCGCGCCGCCACGGCTCACGAGCACCAGCAGCAGACCATCCTACGCGCCACCGAGGACTTCGCCGAGGGCGTGGCCGCGGTGAACGAACGCCGCCCGGGCCGCTTCAAGGGGCGCTGAGGGGCGGGAGTGGCCGCCCTCGTCCTTCGAGGCCGCTTCGCGGCGCCTCAGGATGAGGGCGAATGAGAGCATGGAGCCGCCCCCCACCTCCTCATGCTGAGGTGCGAGCGCAGCGAGCCTCGAAGCACGCTGCGCCCGGCTCCGATCAGGTGACGGGGAAGCCCTTGTCGCGGAGATAGGCGCCCACGTCTGCGTCGCGTCCACGGAAGGCGCGATAGGCTTCGGTCTGATCCACCGTGTCGCCCACCGACAGGACATGGTCGATCAGCCGCTTGGCGACATCCTTGTCATACATGCCCCCCGGCGCCTCTTCGAAGGCCTCGGTGGCGTCCTGCGACAGCACCTCGGCCCACAGATAGGAGTAGTAGCCGGCCGAATAGCCGTCCGAGGCGAAGATGTGGGCGAACTGCGGGGTGCGGTGGCGCATGGGCAGCTCGGCCGGCATGCCCAGCTTGGCCAGCTCCTCGCGCTCGAAGGCGTCGGGATCGATGTCGGCGTCGCCGGCCAGATGCAGCTTCATGTCGATCAGGGCCGAGGCCATGAACTCGGTGACGTCGAAGCCCTGACGGAAGGTCGAGGCCCGCTCGATCTTGTCCGACAGCGCCTGGGGCATGGGCTCGCCGGTCTCATGGTGCAGGGCGAAGCGGTTCAGGACCTGGCGGGTGGGCAGCCAGGCCTCGAGCACCTGGCTGGGGAACTCCACATAGTCGCGCGGCACGCTGGTGCCCGACAGGGACGGGTAGGTCACATTGGACAACAGGCCGTGGATGGCGTGGCCGAACTCGTGGAACAGGGTAGTGGCGTCGTCCCAGGAGATCAGCACGGGCTGGCCCGGCGCGCCCTTCACGAAGTTGGAGTTGTTGGAGACGATGGGCGTAACCGCGCCATCCAGCTTCTGTTGGCTGCGATAGGCGTTCATCCAGGCGCCCGAGCGCTTGCCGGTCCGCGCATAGGGGTCGAAGTAGAAGAGGCCCAGATGGGCGCCGTTCCGCTTCACCTCCCAGGTCCGCACGTCGGGGTGATAGACCGGCACGTCGGTGACCGGCGTGAAGCTCATGCCGAACACGTCGCCGGCGACCCAGAACATGCCGTCCACCAGCTTGTCGAGCTGCAGATAGGCCTTCACCTCATTCATATCGAGGTCGTAGCGGGCGGCCCGGACCTTCTCGGCATAGTAGCGATAGTCCCAGGGCTCGATCTTCACCCCGCCCTTTTCGGCGTCCGCGATGGCCTGCATCTCGGCCACCTCTTCGCGCACACGCGCCACGGCCGCCGGCCAGACCCGCAGCATGAGCTCCATGGCCGCCTCAGGCGTCTTGGCCATGGCCGCCTCCAGCCGCCAGTGGGCGTGGGTCGGATAGCCCAGCAGATTGGCCCGCTCGACCCGCAGCTTGAGGATCTTCTGGATCACGCCGTTGTTGTCGTGGGCGTCCCCATTGTCGCCGCGGCTGTAATAGGTCCGCCAGACCTTCTCGCGCAGGTCGCGGCGATCGGAATAGGTCAGGAAGGGGTCCATGGAGGACCGGGTGTTGAGGATGGCGTATTCCCCCGGCCGGTTGCGCTCCGTGGCCGCGGCCGCAGCGGCGGCGCGCACATCCTCGGGCAGGCCGCGCAGCTCGGCCTCGGTCTTCAGATAGAGGACATAGTCGGTCTCGTCGGCCAGCAGGTTCTGGCTGAAGGTGGTGAAGGCCTGGGCCAGCTCGCCATTGATCTGCGCCACCCGGGCCTTGGCCGCCGGGTCGAGCTTGGCGCCGGCTCGGACAAAGGCGTTCCAGCGCTTCCAGGTCAGGCGCTGCTGTTCCGGAGTCAGGCCGGCGCTCTCGCGGCCCTCATAGACCTGCTCGATCCGGGCGAAGAGCTTGGCGTTCTGCAGGATCTTGTCGGAATGGGCCGACAGGCGCGGCGCCATGGCCGTCTCCACCGCCCGCATTTCCGGATTGGACAGGGTGCCGCCCCAGACCCAGTAGGAGGTGTTCACCCGGTCGAGCGCCGCGCCGGCCCGCTCCAGGGCCGCGATGGTGTTGTCGAAGGTCGGCGGGGCCGGATTGTTGGCGATGGCCTCGATCTCGGCCAGCTCCTGGGCCATCCCCGCCTCGAGGGCCGGGGCGAAGTCGGCGATCTTGACCTGATCGAAGGGGGGCACGCCCCCATAGGGGCCGGTCCACGGGGCCAGCAGCGGCGCACCGTCAGCCGCAAAGGCGGGCAAGGGCAGGGTGGCGGCGCCGAGCGCTGCGCTCGAGACGGCCAGGAACATGCGCCGATCCATCAGAAACTCCGGTGTCGTCGAAAGGAAGGTTGGCGCGACCTTAGGCGCCGGGAGCCTGAACGTCACATGACAGGCTTGTAATGTGACATGCCTCCCCTCTGGCGGGGCGCGCAAGGGGCGGCTAAAGCCGAGACATGGCCATTGGCGTGTTTGATTCCGGAGTGGGCGGCCTGACCGTCCACCGCAAGCTGGCGGAGCGCTTTCCCAGCGCCGACCTCGTCTATCTGGCCGATCAGGCCAACGCCCCCTATGGCGGGCGGCCCGGCGAGGAGATCGTCGAGCTGACCCGGGCCGGCTGCGACCGGCTGTTCGACCAGGGCTGCGACCTGGTGGTGCTGGCCTGTAACACCGCTTCGGCCATCGCGCTGCGCCGCCTGCAGCAGACCTGGCTGCCGCAACGCCGCCGGGAGCTCGCCCGGCCGGTGAACGTGCTGGGCCTTATCGTGCCGACCATCGAGGCGGCCACCGGCCTGCCCTGGGAGCACGAGGCCGAGCGCCGGGGCGACAAGGTGGAGAAGCTGGACATCCTGGCGGTGTTCGCCACCCCGGCGACGGCCCGCAGCCGGGTCTATGAGATCGAGATCGACAAGCGCCGCCAGGACGTGGCGGTCTTCGTCGAGCCCTGTCCGGAGCTGGCCCGGATGATTGAGGACAATGCCGGCGCGGTCGAACTGGCTCAGGCCGTCGAGACCCATGTGGCCCAGATCACCGCCCGCATCGGTCGGGCGCCGGACCGGGCGATCCTGGGCTGCACCCACTACGAAATCATCGCCGACATGTTCCGGGCTGCGCTCAAGCCCGGCACGCCGCTGATCCACCAGCCCGACGCCACGGCCGCGGCCCTGGCCGGCTATCTGGAGCGCCATCCGGAGATCGACGCCGGATCGGCGGGGATGCGGCGCTTCCTGACCACCGGTCGCCCCGGCGCCCAGCACGACCTGGTGCAGACCTTCTGGGAAGGTCCCTTGAGCTTCGAACCGGCCTGAGGGTCGAGGCGGGGTCCGGGGGCGCGCCGGCGCTGGGGGAGAGAAGACGCCACCCCCGGACATTGAGGCGGGCTGGGAAGCTCAGCCGCCTCGACCGCGCCACTATCGTCCCGGGGCCGCGCCCGGGTCCAATCGATAGTTTTTGATGTTTTGATAGGGTCGGCCTATATTGGCCCCATGATCCTGCCCACGGTCCGCCAGCTGCAATATCTCAAGCTCCTCGCCGAGCATGGCGCCTTCGGGCGCGCCGCCGAGGCCGCTCACGTCACCCAGCCGACCCTGTCGGCGGGAATCCAGGAGCTGGAGCGGACCCTGGGGGCGCCGGTGGTCGACCGGGCCCGCACCGGGGTGATCCTGACCGCCGTGGGCGAGGCCGCCCTGCGCCGGGCCGCCACCATCCTCAACGAGGCCGAGGAGATGGTTCAGGAGGCCCGCCACGCCGGCCAGCCCCTGTCGGGCCGGTTCCGCCTGGGCGTGATCCCGACCATCGCCCCCTTCCTGCTGCCCCGGGCCTTTCCCCTGCTGCGCACCCGCTATCCGGACCTGCGGCTCTTCCTGCGGGAGGACCTGACTCAGCGGCTGATCGCGGGCCTCAAGGCCGGCCAGCTGGACGCCGCCCTGATCGCCCTGCCCTATGAGACCGCGGGTCTCGACCTCGCGCATGTGGCCGATGACGAGCTGGTGGCGGCCCTGCCGGCCAATCACCCCCTGGCTCGCATGAGCGCCACCCCGCCCGACGAACTGGAGCGGGCGGAGATGATCCTGCTGGAAGATGGCCACTGCCTGCGTGAGCACGCCCTGGCCGCCTGCGGCCTGAAGGCGCCCCGGGCCAATACCGATGACGGTCCCTTCGCGGCCACCTCCCTGCCGACCCTCGTGCAGATGGTTGGCTCCGGCCTGGGAGTCAGCTTCCTGCCGGCCATGGCGGTGGCGGCGGGCCTGACCGATTCCGCGGCCGTGACCATCCGGCCCCTGGCCACCGATCATCCCAGCCGGGAGATCGTGGTGGCGTGGCGATCCGGCTCCAGCCGGGCGGCCGAAGGCCGACTCCTGGCCGAGATCATGCGCGAAGTGGTCGATCCGCCCCTGCTGTCCTGAGCGGCCCCTTGAAGTCCGATACGTTTCGATATATCTATTATTTCGATAGATCGAAATAGGAACGAAAACACATGTACGGACGACATTTTGGACACCACCCCCACCGGGCCCGGCACAGCCGGCACGGGGTCGGGGGTCATGGCGGCGGTCTTGGGGCCGGCCACGGTCGCCGGGGTGGCCCCCGCCTCGGCCGGTTCCTGGAGCACGGGGACCTGCGCTTTGTGCTGCTGGCCCTGGTGGAGGAGGCGCCCTCCCACGGCTATGAGCTGATCCGCACCCTGGAGGAGCGCACCGGCGGGGCCTATCGCCCCAGCCCCGGCGCCATCTACCCGACGCTGGCCCTGCTGGAGGACGAGGGCTTCGTGGCCCAGAGCCAGGGCTCGGGCGCCCGCAAGCTCTATGAGATCACCCCGGCCGGCCGTGAGGCCCTGGAGCCGCAGCGGCCGTCTGTGGCCGCCATCTTCGCCCGCATGAACGAGACCGGCGACGAGGTCGGCCGCCACAAGGTCCGCCGGGGCATGGAGAATGTGAAGACCGCCCTGCGGCTGCGCGCCTCCCGCGGCCTGAGCGAGGCCGAGGCCGAGGCCGTCGCGGCCATCCTCGACGAGGCGGCCGGCAAGATCGAGCGGGTGGGGCAATGAGCGTGAGCGCGTCTCAGGCCAGCGTGCCCACGGCGCACGCTCGCCGCTACATGATCCAACTGTGCAAGCACTTCGGCCACAAGGTCGAGACCCGGTTCGATGACCAGACCGGCGAGATCGTCTTCGAGGGCGGAGTCTGCCGCCTGGGCGCGGGGCCGGTGGCCCTGGACCTGCAGGTCGAGTCCGCCTCGGCCGAGACCCGCGCCCGCCTGGAAGGGGTGATCGACAGTCACCTCAAGCGCTTCGCCTTCCGCGAGCCTGAGATGGCCGTGACCTGGCGCCCAGCCGCCTAGGCTGGCAGGACCAAGAC
>JAHUZY010000347.1 GCA_019264505.1 Phenylobacterium sp.
TTCGGGATAGGCCTCTTGCCCGACCTGGCCCAGGCTCTTACCGGCCAGCGGGGCGAAGCGTGGCCCCTGATAGGCCGGAAGGCTGGTGAGTTGGGCCGAGAACGCCGCCACCGGATTGGCGTCTTCCGCGGTCCGGACGGCCATCAAAGTCTCGGAATAGACCGGCGGATCCTCAATATTGGTGGTCACATCGTGGATCGGCGGAATGTCGGCCGACTGCCCGCGCACATAGGCGAGGTAGCCAAACCCAAGGGCCGGGATCAGCAGGGCGATCAGGGCGGCGCGCCAACCCGTGCGAGGCGACTTGGCCAGGGTGGCCACCAGAGCGACCAACGCGATGACCAGGGCGCCGATCAACAGGCGCGGTCCCCACTGGATGATGAGCACGCCGAGGCCCAGCCGCCAGGACCAGACATCAAACTTGACCCCAAGCGCGGCGACCATGAACCAGACCGGCAGAAGCAGGGACAGTACAAGTGCGATACGGGCGATCAGCAGCCGCATGGGGTGAACCTTCCTCAGAAATCAGCAAGCGTGACCGTTTCACGATCCTGGGCCTCAGGATAGAGGGCCAGGCTTGAAACCAATCGGCGCCGGTGGCCGAATAGGACTAGGGACGCCCCAATACGCCCGCAGCAGCCCGCCTGCTCATCACGCAAGGACCAGATGACCCAGACGGCCCTGTCCCCCTTCGCCACCCATCGCGGGCCAGCCACCGCCGGTCGGTTTGTCGATCCTCGCGTGACCGCCGACGGATCGCCCCGCGCCCATGTCGGCCTCAGAGCCTTGGAGACCCTGTGGTTCAACACGGGCAGCCTCTGCAACATCGCCTGCCTCAACTGCTACATCGAAAGCTCGCCGACCAATGACGCCCTGGTCTATCTGACCGCCGGCGACGTTTCGGCCTACCTGGCCGAGATCGAGCGGCTCGACCTGCCCACCCGGGAGATCGGGTTCACCGGCGGCGAACCCTTCATGAATCCGGACATTCTGGTCATGCTCGATCAGGCCCTGGCCAGCGGCCGTCAGGTGCTGGTCCTGACCAACGCCATGCGCCCGATGATGCGATGGGGCGAGCGCCTGGCCGCGCTGATCGCCACGGGCGGGCCGCAGCTCACCTTCCGGGTCAGCCTCGACCATCACAGCCAGGCGGCGCATGACGCCGAGCGCGGCGCCGGGGCCTGGGACAAGGCCTGGGCGGGTTTGGCCTGGCTGAACGAACAGGGGGCGAGGATCGCCATCGCCGGGCGACGCATCGCTGACGAGACCGAGGACGACGCCAGGGCGGCCTTCGCCAGGCTCTTCCAGGGCAGGGGTCTCAAGGTGAACGCCGCCCATCCCGGCGAGCTGGTCCTGTTCCCTGAGATGGAGCCCGGCGCGGAGGTTCCAGAAATCACCGAGGCCTGCTGGGGAATTCTCAACCGGTCGCCCGGCGAGATGATGTGCGCCACCAGCCGCATGGTTATCCGCCGCCGCGGCGCCCCTGGCCCGGCGGTCGTCGCCTGCACCCTGACGCCCTACGACCCGCAGTTCGAGCTTTCGACGACCCTCGCCGGCGCGGCTGTCCCGGTCAGTCTGAACCATCCCTTCTGCGCGCAGTTCTGCGTCCTGGGCGGCGCCAGCTGCAGCGCATGAGCGACGCCCGGTCCGACCTGGCGGTCATCATTCCGACCCTGAACGCGGAGGCGGGCCTCGCGGCGACCCTGGCCGCCCTGCCCCCCGTCGCCCAGAGGATCGTGGTCGATGGTGGTTCGACGGACGGCACGATCGAGGTCGCCCGAGCGGCCGGCGCCCAGGTGCTGCAAAGCCCGCCCGGACGCGGCGTTCAGCTGGCCGCCGGAGCGGCGGCGGCGAAGGCGCGGTGGCTTCTGTTCCTGCACGCCGACACCCGGCTTGACCCCAGGGCCTGGGCCGCCCTGGAGGCGCACCTGTCAAATCCCGGCGGAGCCCAGTTCGCCGCCGTGTTCGGCTTTCGGCTGGACGATCGCGCCTGGCAGGCGCGGCTGCTGGAGTGGGGCGTCCGCCTTCGGGTCGCGCTTCTGGCCCTGCCCTATGGCGACCAGGGACTGCTGATCCACCGCGACCTCTATCAGGCGATCGGCGGCTACAGCGCCTTGCCGCTAATGGAGGATGTCGATCTGGTCCGCAGGCTGGGACGCCGGCGACTGCATCTGCTGCAGGGCCACGCCCTCACCTCGGCCGCCAGATGGCGGAAGCGGGGCTGGACGCGGCAGAGCCTGCTCAATCTGCGATGCCTCGCCCTCTATCTGACCGGAACGCCGCCGGCCAAGATCGCCCAGCTCTATGGCCGCTGACCGGACCCGCCGACATCTGGTCATCTTCGCGCGCCAGCCCCGGCTTGGGGTCGGTAAGCGTCGGCTGGCCGCCGAGGTGGGCGACCTCGCAGCCTTGCGGTTTGGCCGCTACGCCCTGGAGCGGCTTTGGCGCGAGCTGGGCGCAGATCCCCGCTGGACCCTGTGGGTCGCAACCTCGCCCGATCGCCCGACCCGGTGGGTCCGCCGCGGTCATCCCCTGCCCCAGGGCCCGGGCGATCTGGGGGCGAAGCTCCGGCGGGTGACACAAGCCCTGCCCGCCGGCCCTGTCGTGATCATCGGCGCCGACACGCCCGGCGTGACGCGCACGGACGTCGCCCGCGCCTTCGCCGCCCTTGGCCCCAAGGCTGCGGTCCTGGGGCCGGCCGCCGACGGGGGCTACTGGCTGATCGGGCTGCGCCGACGCCCGCGGGAGCCCCAGCCCTTCGACGGAATTCGATGGTCGAGCGACCAGACGCTGCAGGACACGATCGACGCCCTGGGCGACACGCCCTACGCCCTGCTGCAGATGCGCGAGGACGTGGACGACGGCGCGGCCCTGCAGCGGGCGCTCACCCCGCGGCGACTGCGCTGAACTTGCGCGGGCAGATTCCCACCAGCTTGGCGGCCAGCGCAGGATCCCACAGGCCTGGATCGGTGATCACCGCATAGTCCAGTCCCGTGTCGATGGGGGATGCTTCACGGATTTCCGGCAGGCTGCGGGCCAGGGCGGCGATCATCTGTCGGGCGGTGTCGGCATTGCTCTGCAGCACCTCCAGCACGTTGGACACCTCCACATGGGCGGTGGCCTCGCGCCAGCAGTCATAATCGGTGACCATGCAGACATTGGCGTAGGGCAGCTCCGCCTCCCGCGCGAGACGCGCCTCGGGCATGGCGGTCATGCCGATCACCGAACAGCCCCAGGAGCGGTAGAGATGGCTCTCGGCCTTGGTGGAGAACTGCGGCCCCTCCATGGCCAGATAGGTTCCCCCTTCGACGGTGGGCGCCCCGGCCTTCCGCGCCGCGGCCGCGGCGG
>JAHUZY010000363.1 GCA_019264505.1 Phenylobacterium sp.
GGCCAGAGTTTCAGCGGCCCTCGGTGCGATCCTGAAAGACGATAGGCGGGGTCGAGCGCCGCGCCACTTCCCGGATCACGAAACTGCTGCGGATCCGCGACACATGGGGAAGCATCGACAGCTCCCGCCGATAGACCCGGTCATAGTCCTCGAAGGACTCCACGTTCAGCATGATCAGGAAGTCCGTGTCGCCGGAGACGAATCCGCAATATGACACCGATGGACACTTGACGACTTCACGTTCGAACTCGTTCAAGGCGCGCTCTGCCTGAGAACTCAGCTCGATCGCCACAAACACCACGACGCTGAATCCCAACATCGGCATGTTCAGATCAGCAGAATAGCTGAGCACCGCCTGGCGTTCTTCGAGAATTTTGCGGCGACGCGCGACCGCGGTGCTGGACAGGTTGATTTTCTCGCCCAACCAGACATCGGACGCCCGTCCATCAATCGACAACTCCCGAAGAATTTGGAAGTCGATAGCGTCCAAACCAACGTGTTCGAATTTCGACATGCAATTCCCGCTTCACTGCGTAAATCGACAGCAGATGGACGATTTACGCATAAAATCCTTAGATATCCAGGCGGATGATCAACAATCCAAACTATTCTGAATTTGCTGAGTTAGCGACCGGCGGTTGCAGAGGGTGTCGGCAACTTGGGTCGTTAGCAACTGACGCATTGGAACAAATATAACCGGGGGTAGTCTCCATGTGTGTCCGACCGATCAAATTGGCCCGTTCTTGCCGGCGCGACAGGGCGCGCCTGACCGACAGCGTTCCGAGCTGGCGCGGCAGCCCTTAAACAGCCTGCCCTACCTTGGCGCGAGCTTGCCGCCAGGGTCCAGAGCCTAGGGCTCCAGCCTGACGAGGGATCACCTCCCCGATCCACGTCACGCCAGGCGCCGATCCGCACAACAAGAAGAGTGGGTCGTCCGCGACCTTCTCCTGCTGACGCACGCCTTTGGGGGGCGCGCGCGACGGTCCTTCACGCCTCAGGCGCGAGCGGCCCTAAAGAAAAGTCGAGAATCGTCATGATCTATCCGTCTCCATCGACCACCACCGCCTCGCGCCGCCTGCGCCGCTACGCCCTGGCCACGGCCAGCGCCGCGGCCTTGATGGCTCAGGCCGTTCCCGCCCTGGCCCAGACGGGCCCCAGCGCTGAACTCGAAGAGGTCGTCGTGACCGGGTCGCGCATCGTGCGCGACGGTTACGACGCGCCGACGCCCGTCAACGTGCTGGGCTCGGCCGAGATTCTCGCCGAGGCGCCGGCCAACATCGCCGACTTCGTCAACACCCTGCCCTCCGTGGCGGGCTCCGTGACCGCTTCAAGCTCGTCCGGGTCGCTCAGCAACGGCCAGGCCGGCATCAGCGCCCTGAACCTGCGCGCCCTGGGCACGGGTCGGACCCTGGTTCTGTTCGACGGTCAGCGCTCGGTGGTTTCGGCCGCCACGGGTCAGGTGGACACCAACACCTTCCCGCAGTCGCTGATCTCGCGGGTCGAGGTTGTGACCGGCGGCGCCTCGTCGGCCTATGGCTCCGACGCCGTCGGCGGCGTGGTGAACTTCATCCTCGACAAGGCCTATACCGGCCTGAAGATGACCGCCGAGTACGGCGAGACCACCTATGGCGACGGCGAGAACTGGAAGTACAACTTCACCGCCGGCTCGCCCTTCGCTGACGGCAAGGGCCACATTCTCCTGAGCGCTGAGACGGTCAGCCAGGAGGGGATCCACGGGGTCAGCCGGGACTGGAACAAGTCCGGCCACTTCGCGATCCGCAATCCGAACACGGCTGCGGGTCAGCCCTTCTATCTGGTGGCCGACAATGTGGGCATCTCGTCCTACACCCCGGGCGGCCTGATCACGGCTGGCCCCCTGCGGGGCACCTATTTCGGGGTCAACGGCACGGTCAACCAGCTGGCCTATGGCCAGGTCTCCGGCCAGTGGATGATCGGCGGGGACTGGGAGTACACATCCAGCCTGAACGGCACCAACTCCCTGCTGCCCGACGAGGACCGCGACAGCTTCTTCGGTCGCGTCAGCTATGAGGTCGCCCCCAATATCAATGTCTTCGCCCAGGCGTCCTACGCCCGGTACGAGGGCTTAAGCTACTACATCCAGCCCACCAGCACCGGGATCACGATCCGGTCGGACAACGCCTTCCTGCCCGCATCAGTCCGCAACCAGATGACGACCCTGGGCCTGACCTCCTTCGTCATGGGCTCAGGCACCGCCGACTTCCCGTGGTCGGGCAGCAACAACATCCGCGAGACCTCCCGCTATGTGGTCGGCGCCGACGGCGACTTCAGCCTGTTCGGTCGCGACTTCGGCTGGGACGCCTACTACCAGCACGGCGTGACCAAGACCCGCGAAGAGCTGACCCCGACCTGGAACAATACGCGCCTGACGCTCGCCACGGACGCCGTTGTGCATCCCACCACGGGCCAGATCGTTTGCCGCTCCACCATCACCGCTCCGACCAACGGGTGCGTCCCGTTGAACCGCTTCGGCATCGGCGTCGCCAGCCAGGCGGCCATCGACTACGTGCTGGGGCAGCCGCTGCGCACACAGGAGTTCGTGCAGGACGTGGCGGCGGTGAACTTCACCACCGACTTCACCGGCTGGGCCGGCCCGATCGACATCGCGTTCGGCGCCGAATGGCGGAATGAGACCCTCGATGGTGAGGTCGACGCCGAGTCCCAGGCCGGCTGGAAGTACGGCAACTACAAGGTCACCACCGGCGAGTACGACGTTGTCGAGGGCTATATCGAGACCCTGGTCCCGATCATGGAGGGCCTCGATTTCAACGGCGCGGCCCGCTACACGCGCTACAGCACCTCGGGCGGCGTCACCACCTGGAAGGCTGGCCTGACCTATTCGCCGATCCCGGACATCACCCTGCGCGCGACCGCATCGCGGGACATCCGGGCGGCGAATATGAGCGAGCTGTTCGACGCCGGCACCGCGCGCAGCAACTCCGTCTCGATCAACGGGGTCGCCACCGCCTTCGTCCAGAACCTGCAGGGCAATATCAATGTCGAGCCGGAGGTGGCCGACGGGCTTGGTCTGGGCGTCGTCTTCCAGCCGAGCTTCCTGCCCGGCTTCGCCGCCTCGCTCGACTACTACGAGATCAAGGTCGAAGGGGTGATCGACTTCGTCACCGCCCAGCAGACGGCGGACTTCTGTCTGCTGAACAACGTCCAGCGGTATTGCAGCAATCTGCGCTACCAGAACGGACAGCTGGCCTTCATCGACCTGTTCTACGAAAACCTGAACAGCCTGAGCGCCAAGGGCCTGGACATCGAGGCGTCCTACCGGACGTCGCTCGACGCCTTCATTCCCAGCGCCGCCGGCGACCTGACCCTGCGGGCCATGGCCACGCACTATATGGAAAACGTCACCGACAACGGCGTCACCGCCATCGATCTGGCCGGCTCGAACATTGGCGCGACGCCCGACTGGTCCTACCGGGTGACCGCCGCCTATGAGCTCGATCCGATCAGCCTGAACTTCACCGCCCGTGGGGTGAGCGACGGGGTGATCAGCAACGCCTATACCGAATGCACCAGCGCCTGCCCGACCCTGGCGCCGCCCTACTACACGATCAACGACAACCACATTGACGGGGCCCTCTACTTCGACGCCTCGGCCACCTACGCCTTCGACCTCGGCCAGAGCGGGGCGAGCGGCGAGGCCTATATCTCGATCAAGAACCTCTTCAACAACGACCCGCCCCTGACGGCGAACCCGAACGTCCTGGGCGCCGAGAATACGGTCGGTTATCTGCAGACCAACCGCAGCCTCTACGACGTGCTGGGCCGGACCTTCCGGATCGGTCTGCGCCTGGCCTTCTAGGAGCCAGAC
>JAHUZY010000368.1 GCA_019264505.1 Phenylobacterium sp.
GCCGCGGCGAGGCACGGTGAGCTCAATGGTCCCGAACCGGCTGATCGGGCCAATGGAGACGCCCGGATTGTCCGGATTGAACGCCGCCCGCGCCGCGGCCATCAGCGCGGCGCCGTCGTGCCCACGGCCGGCCATGTCAAACACCACCAGCCCGCCGAGCCCCTTCAGCCTCAGCACCCGCGCCGCCACCGCCAGGGCGGCCAGATTGGCCTGGCGGGTCACTCGCTTGGCTTCATTGCCCTTGCGCTCCCCCACATCGACATCAATGGCGGTCAGCGCCCGGGTCGGCTCGATGGCGATGGTCCCACCGCCGGGCAGCGGATGGATGACCTCCAGCGCCTCGGCCTCAGCCTCATCGGCCAGTTGCCGGGCGATGCGGCCGGTGACGGGCTCCCCCTCCCCGGCCATGTGCCGCAGGTGGTCCAGCAGGGTCGGCGCGGATTCAAGCAGCGCCGGGGTCCCCTGGGCGGGGCCGATCAGTCGGGCGGTGGCGAGCTTGCCGAGCCTCGGCTCCGTCCGGATCTCCACCTCCAGGGCCTCGCCCTGGCGGGGTCGGGCGTCCGGCTTGAAGGAGACGGTGGCCTCGGCCCCCTCCCCCAGATCCAGGAAAGCCATGGCCAGAGCCGGCTCCACATGCGCCACCCGGGCGCGAAGACGTGCGCCCAGCGCCAGGCGGGGGTTGTCGTCGGCTCTCTGGATCAGCAGGCGCTCAGGTCGGCCATCCAGCAGGATCCCGCCCCGGACTTCGCCCAGGCCCTCGTCGATAAAGAATGTGCGGCGGCTCATGCTGCGGGATAGCCCAGACCCCGCAGCAGACAAAGGGTTTCATAGAGCGGCAGGCCGACCACGGCCGGATAGGAGCCCTGCAGGTTCAGGACGAAGCCGCCGGCCCGCCCCTGAATCCCGTAGCCGCCGGCCTTGCCCAAGCCTTCGCCGCTGGCCAGGTAGGCCGCGCATTCCGCCTCGCCCAGGCGTTTGAAGGTCACCCGCGTCTCAACCAGTCGCTCGGCCCGCCGACCGTCAGGTCCCCTCAGGACCACCGCCGTATAGACCCGGTGGCTGCGCCCCGACAGCAGGTCCAGGCAGGCCCGCACCTCGGCAGGCGTCTCGGCCTTGGGCAGGATGCGCCACCCTGCGGCGACCACCGTGTCGGCGGCCAGGACAAAGGACTCCGGCCGAGAGTCGGCGACCAGGGCGGCCTTGGCCCCCGCCAGACGCAGGGCGCAACGGCGGGGCGTCTCGCCCTTCAGCGGCGCCTCGTCGATATCGGCGGCGCAGACCTCATCCGGCGTCAGGCCGATCTGGGCGAGCAGATCGAGCCGCCTCGGACTGGCCGAGGCCAGGACAAGCCGGGGTGTGTAGGAACAGGGGGGAATGCTCACCCGCTAGCGGACGCGGAAGGTGATGCGGCCCTTTGACAGGTCGTAGGGAGTCATCTCGATCAGGACCTTGTCGCCCACGGCCACACGGATGCGGTTCTTGCGCATCTTGCCGGCGGTATGGGCAATGATCTCGTGGTCATTCTCGAGCTTCACGCGAAACATGGCGTTCGGCAGCACTTCGCTGACCACGCCGGGGAACTCCAACAGCTCTTCCTTGGCCATGCAGGCTCCATGGGGGCGCTCACCTGATGCCGCCGGCCGGCCTGGAATCGGCCCGGCGGACAGCGGTCCATTATAACTCAGGTTGCATCAGCCGGTAGAGACCTCTCGTTCAGGCCGGGCCGAACCGTTCGACCAGCCTTCGGGCCAGGGCGTCACGGACCTCACGATAGGCCGCAAGGCGATTCTCCCGCGAGCCGTCGGCCAGGGTCGGATCATGGGTGGGCCAGTATTCGATCTCTGCAGCCCGATGCCGGGTCAGTTCCACCGCCCGGTGCTGCGCCTCCGGGGTGAGAGAAATGATCAGGTCGAAGGAATCGTCATTCAGCTCGTCGAACGTCTTGGGCTGGTGCTGTTCCAGGTCAAAACCCAGCTCGGCCATCACGGCGCAGACGAACGGGTCGGCGCCCTCGGCCTCAGCGTCAGCCTTCAACCCGCAGGAGTCCACATAGACCCGGTCCCCCAGCAGCCGCTTGGCCAGAACCTCGGCCATGGGCGAACGGACCCGGTTGAAATTGCAGGCGAACAGGACGGCGCCAGGCGCGCGCGGTGAAGAGCCCGTCCCCATGGCCGTTTCAGCTCTTGTAGTGCAGGGCGCAGATGAGGGTGAACAGACGCCTGGCGGTGTCGAGATCGGTCTCGATCTTCCCGGTCAGCCGGGCCCGCAGCAGTTCCGAGCCCTCGTTGTGCAGGCCGCGTCGGCCCATGTCCAAGGCCTCGATCTGGGCCGGCGTGGCGTTGCGGATCGCCTGGTAATAGCTCTCGCAGATCATGAAATAGTCTTTGATCAGCATCCGGAAGGGCGAGAGCGAAAGGATGTGCCGCTTCTCATAGCCCGGCCCGGTCACGTCCAGGACCAGACGATTCTCCATCAGGCCCATATGCAGGTCATAGGGACCCTGCTCGGCGCCTTCGGGGACGAACCGATTCGATTCCAGCAGATCGAAGATGGCGATCTGCCGCTCCTGCTCCTGGTCGCGCGAAATCGCGCCCAGGGATTGCTGGTCGATCTCAACGCTCTGCAGCCGATGGTTCTTCTGGTCGTCGTCAGTCATGACGCCCTGGGGAAGGTCTTGGGCGCCAGCTTTAGTGCAATCCGCCCCCCGGCGTCATCCCGCTAAGCGCCCAAGCACCGGCCCAGACA
>JAHUZY010000097.1 GCA_019264505.1 Phenylobacterium sp.
CGGACCAGCAGCGCAAGCCGTTCTTCTGCTCAGGCTGCCCGCACAACACCTCGACCCGGCTGCCCGAAGGCTCCCGGGCGCTCGCCGGCATCGGCTGCCACTACATGGCCAGCTTCTCCGACCCCAACACCGACCTGAACAGTCATATGGGCGGCGAGGGCCTGAGCTGGGTGGGGGCCGCGCCCTTCACCACGGAGAAGCACGTCTTCGTCAATCTGGGGGACGGCACCTACAACCACTCCGGTTCGCTGGCCATCCGGGCGGCCGTCGCGGCCGGGGCCAACGTCACCTACAAGCTGCTGTTCAACGACGCCGTCGCCATGACCGGCGGCCAGGCGGCCGAGAGCGGCTTTACGCCGGCCCAGATCACCCGCCAGCTGGCCTCCGAAGGCGTGGCTCGCACCGTCATCGTCGCTGACGATCCCAGCCGATATGAGGGCGTCAAGGACCTGGCGGCGGGCGTGGAGGTCAAGCCGCGGGCCGAGCTGATGGCCGTGCAGCGGACCCTGCGCGACACCCCGGGCGTCACTGTCCTTTTGTACGATCAGGTCTGCGCCACCGAGAAGCGACGGCGGCGCAAACGGGGCAAGCTGGCCGCGGCCGAGAAGCGGGTGATTATCAACCCCCTGGTCTGCGAAGGCTGCGGCGACTGTTCGAAGGCCTCCAACTGCGTTTCGGTGGAGCCGCTGAACACCGAGTTTGGCCGCAAGCGGAAGATCAACCAGTCCACCTGCAACCAGGACTATTCCTGCCTGGACGGCTTCTGCCCCTCCTTCGTGACCCTGGAGGGGGCGGAGAATCCGCACGGCGTTCGGCTGCCGGCGCTGAGCGCCGACTCCACGCCGCTGCCGACCTTCGAGGCCTCGCCCGGCGTGCGTAACATCGTCTTCACCGGCGTCGGCGGCACCGGCGTGACCACCACCGCCTCCATCCTGGCCATGGCCGCCCATGTGGACGGCAAGGCGGCCTCGGTCGTGGACATGACGGGCCTGGCCCAGAAGGGCGGGGCGGTGTTCAGCCATGTCCGCATCGGTGAGGACGAAGAGAGCATCGTCGGCGGCCGTACGCCCGCGGCCAGCGCCCATGTGCTGATCGCCTGCGACGTCATGGTGGCGGCCGGCGCCGATGCGCTGGCCCTCTACGCTAAGGATCGGACGGTGGCCTTCGGCAACGCCGACCTGTCGCCCACCGCCGACTTCGTCACCGACCGGGACGTGCGCTTCGATTCCAGCGGCATGGCCAGGCGGATCGCCGCCGCCGCCAGGTCCTATGACGAGACCCCGGCCCACCATATGGCCGAGACCGAACTCGGCGACGCCATCTACGCCAACATGATCATGCTGGGCTTCGCCTGGCAGAAGGGCGTGATCCCCATCTCCAGCCGGGCCCTTTATCGCGCCATCCGGCTGAACGGGGTGGCGGCCGAACAGAACCTGCAGGCCTTCGAGATGGGGCGACGGGCGGCCCATGATCCCGAGAGCCGCGGGCGTAGAGAGGCCGATGTGGCCACGCCCGAAACCCTGCCCCTGGCGGAGCTGATCGCCCATCGCACCCGCGAGCTGGCGGCCTATCAGAACGCGGCCTACGCCCGGCGCTATCAGGATCATGTAGAGGCCATCGGCCGCCTTGAGGCGCCCCTGGGTTCCGAGGCCCTGACCCGGGCCGTGGCGGTCAATCTCTACAAGCTGATGGCCTACAAGGACGAGTACGAGGTGGCCCGCCTCTATGCCGACGGCCGCTTCGACGCCTATCGCAGCCAGAGCTTCCAGGGCGGCAAGGCCAAGGTCTGGCTGGCGCCGCCGATCCTGGGCGCCAAGGATGACCAGGGCCACCCGCGCAAGATCGCCTTCGGCGGCTGGATGCTGGACTATGGATTCCCGGTCCTGGCCAGGCTGAAGGGGCTGCGGGGCACAGCCCTCGACCTGTTCGGCTATTCCCTGGAACGCCAGATGGAACGCGCCCTGATCGTGACCTATGAGGCCGACCTTCAGCGCATCGCCCGTGAACTGACCCCTGAGCGTCTGGCCCTGGCGGTTGAGCTTGCCCAGGTCCCGCAGGACATCCGCGGTTTTGGCCACGTCAGGCAGGCCTCCCTGGGACCGGCCATGGCAAAGCGCGAGGCCCTGTGGGCGAAATGGGATGATGCGGTCGCGTCCGCCGAGGTCTGAGGGGCGCGAAATCCGTTTCCCTCGACCGCCCCTCGGGGTAGCCAGGGAGCATGGCTGATTTCGATTTCGACGCCCTGGTGGTGGGGGCCGGCGCCGTGGGCCTGGCCTGCGGCTACGCCCTGGCTCGCCGCGGCCTGACCGCGGTGGTGCTGGAGGCCGACCAGGCCATCGGCCAGGGGGTTTCCTCGCGCAATTCCGAGGTGATCCACGGGGGGCTCTACTATCCCACCGGCTCGCTGAAGGCCCGGCTCTGCGTGCAGGGACGGAGGATGCTCTATCCGTTCCTGGAAGCCCGGAACGTGGCCTTCGACCGCTGCGGCAAGCTGGTGGTGGCCAATGGGCCTGATGAGGTCGCCCGGCTTGAGCCGATCCTCGCCCAGGCCCGGACCAACGATGTCGAGGAGATGGCCCTGCTGACCAAGGCCCAGGCCCTGGCGCTGGAGCCCAACCTGTCCTGTGACGCGGCCCTGATCTCGCCCCAGAGCGGGGTCTTTGACAGCCACGGCTACATGCTGGCCCTGCAGGGCGAGATCGAGGCGGCCGGCGGGGCGGTGGTGGTCGCCACGCCGTTCGAGGGCGCCCAGCCTTTGGCCGGCGGCGGCTGGAAGGTGCGGGCCGGCGGGGCCGAGCCCACCATGCTCACCGTTCGCCTGCTGATCACCGCGCCGGGCCTCTCAGCCCAGGTCGTGGCCGGCGAGATCGCGGGCTTTCCCAAGGCCGAGATCCCTGCGGGCCACTATGGCAAGGGCCGCTATTTCCGCCTGCAGGGCAAGGCGCCCTTCGCCCGGCTGATCTATCCGCCGCCGATCCCCGGCGCGCTCGGCACCCACTACCGCCGCGACCTGGGCGGTCAGGCGGTGTTCGGGCCGGACCTGATCTTCGTCGATGAGCTGGACTACAGTGTCGAGCCGGACGCCGCGGCGGGCTTCTACGCCTATGTCCGCAAGTTCTGGCCAGCGCTTCCCGACGACGCCCTGACGCCCGACTATGCCGGCATCCGCCCCAAGCTGCATGGCCCTGGCGAGCCCCACCCCGACTTCCGTATCGACGGCCCCGAGGCCCACGGTCTGGAAGGTCTCGTCGCCCTGTTCGGCATCGAAAGCCCCGGGCTCACCTCGTCCCTGGCGATAGGGGAAGAGGTGGCCGGACGTTTGGGGCTGGCGAACGCCTGATCCAATCCCTCCGTCATGCTCGCCCTTGTGGCGAGCATCCCTGTCGAGGGCGGGCGCAGGCGGCGCGAGGGATACTGGACGCAAGGCCCAGCATGACGGGGTGGGAGCAGGTTTGCCTCAGTTCGCCTTGGGAACGAGCTTCAGGATCTTGCCCTCGGCGCTGTCGGTGGCGAGGTAGATGGCGCCGTCGGGACCTTGCTCAACCTCGCGGATGCGGGCGTTGACGTCGGTCGCCAGGCGCTCCTCGCCCACCACGCGGTCGCCGTCCAGGGTCAGGCGGACCAGATGCTTGTCGCGCAGGGCGCCGACGAACAGGCTGTCCTTCCAGGCCGGGAACAGATCGCCCTGATAGAAGATCATGCCTGAGGGGCCGATCACCGGGTCCCAGTAATAGGCCGGCTGCTCCATGCCGGGCTGGGCGGTCTGACCCTCGCCGATGGCGTTGCCGGAATATTCCAGCCCATAGGCGATGGTCGGCCAGCCGTAGTCCTTGCCGGCCTCGATGATGTTCAGTTCATCGCCGCCCCGGGCGCCGTGCTCGATCTCCCACAGGGCGCCGGTGGTGGGATGCAGGGCCGCGGCCTGCACATTGCGGACCCCTGAGGCGAAGATTTCAGGCCGCACGCCTTCCTTGCCCACGAAGGGATTGTCGGCGGGGATGGAGCCGTCGCGGTTGATGCGCACGACTTTGCCCAGGGCGGAGTTCATGTCCTGGGCCTGCACGCGGCCGGCCATGATCGAGCGTTCGCCCAGCGCGATCAGCAGATGGCCCCCGCGGTCGAAGACCAGGCGGTTGCCATAGTGCTTGGTGGAGTCCATGGCTGGGTTCTGCTGGAAGATGACCTGCACATCGGTCACCCGGGCGCCGGCGCCGTCCTCTACCAGCCGGCCGCGGGCCACGGCGGTGGAGTTGGTCCCATTTCCGCGGGGCTCGGCATAGCTCCAGTAGATCAGATTGTTTTGCGCGTAATCAGGGTCCAGGACCACGTCCAGCAGGCCCCCCTGGTCGCGGGCGTCAACCTCCGGCAGGCCGGTGACGGGCTCTGACAGCGCGCCCGCCGCGGTGACGATGCGCAGCCGTCCCGGCTTTTCGGTCACCAGCATGCGGCCGTCCGGCAGGAAGGCGATGGCCCAGGGCTTGTCGAGGCCTTCGGCGACGGTGACCACCTCATAGGCCACATCGGCGCTGACTTCCGGCGCCCGGGTCTGACCGGGGAAGGCCGGGGTCTGGGAGGGGGCATTGGCCGGCCGAGTTTCCCACGGCTCACCGCCGGGGGCGGAGGGCGCCGCCGGCTGGGCCGCGCCGTCGGTTCCGCCGCAGGCGGCCAGGACCACGGCGAGCGCGGTGGTGAGAAGCAGGTTTCGCATGGACAGATCTCCCTATGGTCGAGCTTTCAAGGCGCGAACGCCTCAGTTCGTTCCCACCACCGCCTCCAGGGCCTCCTGGGGCGTGGCGCCGTCCACATGTATGAGCGACCAGACCGCAAGGAAGAGCAGGGGCCAGCGTCGCGAGTCGTTCTCATTCAGGAAGACATGCTGGGCTTCGTGCGCCCCGATCGCGACGCCGATGGGGATGACATGGCCGATACGCTCGGCGATGGCCCGGGCGCGGGGCGCGATCCAGGCCCCCACCGGCACGGTGAAGCCCTGCTTGCGAGCCCAGGGGGAGGCCGCCGGGCAGGCGGTCTCCAGCCACTTGCGCAGCAGCCATTTGCCATGGCGGCCGCGCACCTTGAACCGGTCAGGCAGGGCGAAGGCGAAGTCGGCGACGACGGGGTCCAGAAAGGGGGTGCGCCCCTCCAGGCCGTGCGCCATCAGGCAACGGTCGAGCTTGGTCAGCAGGTCGTTGGGCAGCCAGGTGGCGATGTCGGCGTACTGAGCCTGCTGCAGGCGGGTGAGGCCGGCCGGCGCCTGGGCCTGGTCGCGCCAGCGCTGCAGGAGTTCGGGTTGGACTCCCCGGGGTTCGGCCGGGCGGCCGCCCAGCCAGGCGGGCCGAAGGGCCCGGCGATAGCGGCCATAGCCGCCGAACAGCTCGTCGCCCCCCTCGCCGGTGAGGACCACGGTCAGGGTTCCCCGGGCGGCCTTGGCCAGCTTGAAGGTCGGCAGGATGGCATAGTCGGCGGTGGGATCATCCAGGGCGTTCGCCACCTGTGGCAGGAGCGTCCAGAAGTCCTCCTCGGTGAAGGTGGTCTCCCGCCAGTCGAGGTTCAGCGCCCGGGCCACCCGCTCGGCCTCCCCCCGCTCATCCCGGGCGCCCGGCGCATCGAAGCCGCAGGTGAAGGCGGTGACCGGCCGGCTGTTGAGACGGGCCATCAGGGTGGCGATGGTCGCGGAATCGATCCCGCCGGACAGAAACAGCCCATAGGGCACGTCGGCCCGCTGATGGACCCGAACGCTGTCCTCCAGCACCGCATCCAGCCGCTTCAGCAGAGCGGCTTCCCCGCTGGCCGCCGGCCGTGTCCGGGGCGGGGGCAGGGCGGGGCGGATCTCATGGGGGACCAGCCGCCCGTCCACCACCACGATGATCGCGCCTGGCGCCACGCGACGGGGGCCGTAGAGGGCGGTCTCTTCGCCCAGGGTGTAGCTGAAGGCCAGGATCTCGCGGGCGCCCTCGGTAGTGATGGCGGGTGGGGTCAGACCCGCCTTGACGAAGGCGCCGGCTTCCGAGGCGAAGGCCAGCCCCGTCTCCAGCTCCATCACATAGAGCGGCTTGATGCCGAAGGGATCGCGCACCAGCCAGGTGCGGCCGTCCGGCCCCACCAGGCAGAAGGCGTACATGCCCCGCAGGCGGTGGAAGGCCGCCGGGCCTTCCTTGGCGTAGAGGTGTAGCAGGGGCTCGAAATCCGAGCCGGTGGAGAGTGATCCTTCCAGGTCAAACTCTTTGGCCAGCTCCAGGTAGTTATAGATCTCCCCATTGCCGACCACGATCCCGCCGGCCGCGTGCAGGGGCTGCCAGCCGCCCTCCAGGTCGATGACCGAGAGCCGCGCATGGGCCAGCGAGCGTCCGTCCGTCTCTTCCACCGTGACGCCGTCGGGACCCCGATGGGTCATGGCGTCGATCAGGGGGCGGGCTGAAATCTCACCGTCCAGGATCCCGGCTATGCCGCACATCAGGCGCCGCCAAATCGGGCGAAGAGGTCACGCCATTGGGCGACCACTGAGGCTTGCGAGAAGTCGGCCTCCACGCGGTCCAGGCCGTTCTGAGCCAGGCGGATGCGCAGCATGGGATCATCCAGCAGCCGACGAACAGCCACAGCCAAGGCCTCGGGATCATCCACCGGAACCAGCAGGCCGTCCTCGCCGTCGCGGATCAGGGCGCCCGGCCCCTGGCTGGCGGCTGCGGCCACCGGCAGGCCGTGCGCCCAGGCCTGGATGACCACATTGCCCAGGGGCTCGAAGCGCGAGGGAAAGACGCAGACATCGGCCGCCCGATAGAGCGCCGAAGGATCGTTGCGCCAGCCCAGGAACCGTACCCGGGGCGCGACCCCCAGGGCCACGGCCAGGGCCTTCAGCCGCGCCTCCTCCGGCCCCTTGCCGGCGATCCACAGATAGGCGTCCGGCAGCTCAGCCAGCGCATTGAGGGTGACGTCATGGGCCTTGGCCTCATGCAGCCGGCCCATGGCCAGCAGCAGGGGGGCCTCAGCCGGCGTGTCCAGACTGGCGCGCTCGACCGGCGCGGCCTCGGCCGGCGCGTCGGCGAAGTTGGGGATGTAGGCGACCTTGCCGGCCGGCCAGCCCTGACCCACCACCCACTCAGCGATGTCCTCTGTGTTGGCCACCAGGAAGTCGAAGCCGGCATAGTATTTCAGATTGTAGTAGCCCCCCAGGCGGCCGATCCGCGCCCAGGGGCCCTTGGGCGTGTGCCGCGCGGCCCGGTTCATCCAGGCCAGAGCCACGCTCACCGTCTGAGCCTGCGCGAAACGGCGGACCCTGCGCCGGGTCATCAGGTCCAGCGGCCCGCCGAACCCGAAGGTCTCCACCGCCACGCCGGCGCGGCTCAGGACCTGCTGGCGAACAGGGTGCGCGCGCAGGGCCGCGGCCTGCGCCACCCCGTCGTCGGCGAGCGCCAGGACCAGGTCGACGAAATAGGTCTCCGCCCCGCCTTCGCCGGCCGTTCCCAGAAGATGAAGCACGCTCATGCGGGCGCGAACCTAGCCTCGCTTTGGCTTGCGCCCAAGCCGCTTGATGCGGCGATCTGAAATCCCTATAACCCGCGCCTCGCGCGTCAGCGGCGCGAACCCGTGGCTGGGTAGCTCAGCTGGTTAGAGCGGTGGATTCATAACCCACAGGTCGGCGGTTCGAGCCCGCCCCCAGCTACCACGGCTCCCTTGCGGCCGACTGCGGCCAGCAACGGGGCGACCCGCGGCCGCTTACGCGGATTCCTCGAACGATCAACTGGTCCGCCCCGCAACCCCGTCCACGATACGGTCGATGGCGGCGTCGATGAGGTTGAGGGCGCCCGCATCCAGATTGGGGCGGCCAAGAATCTGCAGGGCCACGTCGCGGCCGGTGTTGAAGGCCAGCAGGCTGGAGATCAGCATCAGGGCCTCGGCGCGGTCACCGTCCTGGACAGCCTTTCGGCCCTGGCAGCCGGCGACCAGACGCGCTGTGATCTCCACGCCTGGCGCCCAGAGCTGATCATAGAGGATCTGGAAAGCCGGCCCCCGATCGCGCATCTCCCGGGCTACGAAATCGGCCTGGGAACCGGAGGCCTCGTCTTGCGCAAACAGCCGCAGCAGGCGGCGCAGGATGTGGCGGAGATAGTCGCTGCACACATCGGGCGGCGGTGCGGCCTCCAGGGCCAGCCCCGCCTCCAGCGCCAGATCGGCGGCCTGGGCGTAGTAGCGGGCCACGATGTCCCGGGCGCAGGCGAGGTAGAGTCCCTCCTTGTTGCCGAAGTGATAGGCGATGGCCGGCAGGGCCACGCCGGCCGCTTCGGCGATCTGGCGTGTGGTGGCGGTTGAATAGCCATACCGGCCAAAGGCGGACAGGGCGGCTGCGATGATCGCCTCGCGGGTCGCCTCGCTCTTGGCGTAGCCCTGGCGGCTGGCTGCGGGCGCCTCCTGGGTCGAAGCCTCAGCCATGAGCGGGCCTATAGGTTTCACCATCGGAGGTGAAGTCTGCGCGGCCATAGCGGGCAAGCAGACCTTCCAGCTTCCTCACCAGGCGGCGGTCGGCCATGTCGCGGATCCCGGGCGCCCGGGCCAGCGCATCATAGAGGCGCACCTGCGAGAAGATGCGCCCGGCCGCCAAAAGGGCGAGCTTCCGGTCCCGGGCGCCATAGGCCACCCCCATCCGGCCGGCGCGGGCGGTGTCGCCCTGCAGGAACTGGCGGATGAAGAAGGCCTTGGAGAAGCTGCGCTCCAACTCGCGGTCGATCTGGCCCAGCAGGGTGCGGTCGTGGGAAAGCTCGGTGGTCATGGTCCCGCGGACGAGCGCCCCACAGGTCTCCTCGTCATAGGCGCTGCGCAGGGTGGCCTGGCGGGCCAGCATCAGTCGCGCGATGGCCCGGGGGCTATCCCCCAGCAGGGGCTCGGGCAGGCCCAGCAGGAAGCAGCGATAGCGGGCGATCTCGATCCGGGCCCGCTCGGCGAGGGTGAACGTCTCCCGACCCTGGCGCAGGGCCTTGAAGGCGATCAGGAACGATCCGATCTGGCCGGCCGGCATCTGGTCCACCTGCGGGATCGGCACGCCATAGACGGCGCTGTCCCAGACGCCCTGGCGCCGCATCACATTGAATCGAACCATGGAGTGCATCAGCCGCACCATGGCCGCGGCCTTGAACGCCGCCCCATGCCGTTCCAGGGCGCCCGGCATCACTGTCAGGGTGAAGAAGGTGGCGGTCTCGTGCACCCGCTTGGCCGCCAGCTTGTCCGAAAGGGCGCCGGTCAAGGCCATGGGCAGGGCGGAGTACTTGTTCAGAAAGGTGGCCAGGAAGGCGCCGCGAATGGCGAAGGGGACCAGGTGGGCGTACTGGTTGCGCTCGATCCGCGCGCCCTCGGCGATCAGGTCCATGTCGAGCCAGTCAGGCTTGCGCGCCATGTCGGCGATGAAAGCGGCGAGCTCCGGCGGGGCGTCGGCGACGGCCTCGATCCCCTTGTCGCAGGCCGTCTCAAGCATATCGATCAGGCGACGGAAGCCGAACGCCTCCATGCGCGCGGCATAGGCGTCAGCCACCCCATCGCCCATCAGCGTATAGGCGGACATCATCTCGATCAGCGGGGCGTCGGCCATGATGTCGGCGGTCATCTCGCCAAACCCCATGGCGTCTGACGAGGGCTCGGTGGTGAACCGCTCGGGCGTGGCTGCAAGATCGATCGGACCGCAGATCTGCGGGACAAGATCAGCCTGGGCGTCCACCTGGCGCCAGAGATCAGGGTGGAAACGGCGCGACTGCATGACGGCCTCCAGAATTAGTATCAACAGATAGATATCTATCACTCGATAGATTTCAACCCGTCAGTGGCCTTCGTCGGTTTGGACGCTTGCCTTTTCGCGGACGCCTGGGCCTCTTGCGGCCTCGTTCGAGATGGAGGCCTTCGATGGCGAGGAATGTGTATGACGCCCCGGTGAAGAAGGGGCGCGGGCTCGCCATGCTGGGGGTTGTCGGCGTCGCCGCCGTGGTGCTGATCGGCGGGGTGCTGGCCGCCCTGGGTCAGCAGCGGATGGCCGCGGCCGAGCGCTGGACGCCGCAGGGGCCGGAATGCCCCGTCTGGGAAGGCGCCCTGCCGGTCTCCAAGAGCCGTCCTGATCTTCAGACCTTCGACTATGCCGGCGCGACGCTCGGCCGCTGGTTCGGCCACGCCAACTGCGTGGAGCTTTACAAGACCGCCCTGCCGGGCGGCGGGGTCTATCAGGCCTGTCACTTCACCGGCCCGGACTTCGTGCGGGTCAAGGTGGGCGACCAGGAGACCACCTATCGGCTGGGCGTCGGCAAGCCGGCCATTGTCACCATCCGCGACGGGGTGGCCACCTGCGCCACCGATCCCCGGGCCGCGGCGCCGGCCAAGCCTTAAGGAATTGGTCAGACTCTCGGCCTAGGTCCCACCCCTTAAGTTGTGATTTGCCCGCATTTCGGGCGCCCGGGGGGGATTTATCGTGACCAATTGGAAGACCGCGGCCTCGGCCGTGGCGCTGGGCCTTTGCCTGGCGCCCGCCTCAGCGCAGGCCCAGAGCCTGGACGACGTCCTGGCTCGGCTGGAGCGCCTTGAACAGGAGAACCGGCAGCTGCGCCAGGAGGTGGACAGCCTGAAGGGCGCAGCCCCAATCAGCGCCGCCCCGACGCCCCTGGCCATGTCGTCGATACAGGCCGAGCCGGCGGCGACGCCCATGCGCACCGTCGAGGCGCCGACGCCCGAAAACGACCGGAGTCGCGCCGCCGTCGAGCTGAACTCCGGCCTGTTCATCAGCCGCGCCAGCGACGTCAGCTACCGCATGCTGGACCCGACCACCCACACCAGCCGCAAGCCGCTGATGCTGCTGGACGCCCGGCGCCAGGGCGATCTGCGCGACGGCGGGGTCTATCTGGGCGGGGCGATTACGGCGCTGGCCAACTATCAGGAGACCAAGCGGAACTCCAAGTTCGGCTATCTGATGCGCCATCCCACTTCGGCCAATCAGATCGGCGAGACGGCTTCCGAAGCCGTGCTGCATTCGGCCCAGCTCAGCGTCACCGCCAATGTGACCCCCTGGATCATCGCCTATGCGGAGCTGCTCTATGATCCCGAGCAGAGCTTCGGCGCCGGGACCATCACCGCCGTCAGCCGCAACCAGATGCAGCTGCGCAAGGGCTATGTGATGTTCGGGGACCTGGAGGCGAGCCCCTATTACGCCGCCATCGGCAAGATGGAGGCGCCGTTCGGCCTGATGGATACGGTCAGCCCGTTCACCGCCTCGACCGTGTGGCACGCCTTTGGCGGCCTCGCCTGGGGGGCGCTGGCCGGCTACTCCAAGGATGGCCTGAACATCGCCATCGAGGCGGTGCAGGGGGGCTCGCAGTTCCGCTCCCTGGCCACCTCGGTGGAGGGCACCAATGTGCCCTCGCGCCTGAACAATTTCGTCGCCGACGCCAACTACACCTTCGATCTGGGCGGGGAGGGGCGCGACCTGATGGCCGGCGCCTCCTATGTGCACGGCAGCGCCTATTGCCACGGCTTCCCGGTGGTGCACTTCAATCCGTGCGTCGACGACAACCCGGCCTACGCTGTCTATGGCCAGCTGCACTATGACCGCTGGACCGCCAACGCCGAGTTCGCCAAGACGCTGGAGGAATGGCCGGGGACCTTCAATCCGACCCCGCCGCTGAACCAATTCGCGGCCAGCAAGGTGTCGAGCTGGGGGGTGGGCGCCCGCTACGCCGCCGAGCTGGCCGGCCAGGAAGTCCACCTCTCTACCGAATTCTCCACCTATGTGGCCGGTCCCAAGGGCTCGCCCTGGCGGCGTCAGGATCAGCTGGTGTTTGGCCTGGCCGCCTTCCCGGCCAGCCACGTCAAGCTGTTCTCCGAGGTGGTGCTGGTGGAGGGCTATGTGCCGCTGAACTTCCTGAGCGGCGGCAACCTGGGCCCTGGGGTGAGCTGGAGCGACGCCGACGCCAAGACCCAGGTGCTGCTGGTGGGCGCCAACGTCGCCTTCTGAGGCGCCTCTAAGCGCTTGGCTCGCGCCCTGCGCAAACCCTATATTCGAAGCCAAGGGGGGGGCGACGCGGTCGGCGACGTCCGCCCCGTCGCCATAGTGCTGATGCATAAGAATAATCTGGGGAAGCGACCATGGGCGCGGAAACAACGTCGAGTTCGGCCGGTCGGACGATCGACAAGCAGGCTCTGATCGCCAAATACGTCGCCGAACGAGACAAGCGCCTGCGGGCCGATGGCAACGCCCAGTATGTCCGGCTGACCGGCCGGTTCGCCGACTATCTGGAAGATCCCTATACGCCCCGGGTCGAGCGGGAGCCCAAGGCCGACCATGTGACCTTCGCCTTCATCGGCGGCGGGTTCGCAGGTCTGGTGACCGGGGCGCGGCTGGTGGAGGCCGGCGTCACCGACGTGCGCATCCTCGACAAGGCCGGCGACTTCGGCGGCACCTGGTACTGGAACCGCTATCCCGGCGCCCAGTGCGATACGGCCTCGATGATCTACATGCCGCTTCTCGAAGAGACCGGGCACATGCCGAGCGAAAAGTACGCTCACGCCCCGGAAATCCTTGAGCAGTGCCAGCGGATCGGCCGCCAGTACGGCCTCTATGACAACGCCCTGTTCCACACCGAGGTCGAGGACCTGTCCTGGGACGAGGCCAGGAGCTGCTGGCTGATCCGCACCAATCGCGGCGACGCCTTCACCGCCAGCTTCATCGGCCTGGGCACCGGGCCGCTGCATGTGCCCAAGCTGCCGGGCATTCCCGGGATCGAGGACTTCAAGGGCCACGCCTTCCACACCAGCCGGTGGGACTACGACTATACCGGGGGCGATCCCTCAGGCGCCCTGATGGAGAAGCTGGCCGACAAGCGGGTGGCGATCATCGGCACCGGGGCCACGTCGGTCCAGGCCGTGCCGCACCTGGCCCGCGCCTGCCAGGCGCTCTATGTGGTGCAGCGCACGCCGTCCTCGGTGGATGTGCGGGCCAACGCCCCCATCGATCCCGACTGGTTCAAGTCGGTGGCCGAACCCGGCTGGCAGCAGCGCTGGCTGGAGAACTTCACCGCCAACCAGGGCGGTAATATCACCGAGGTCGATCTGGTGATGGATGGCTGGACAGACCTGTCCCGGCGCATTCGCAGCAGGATCAACGAGCTGCCGCCGGAAGACCGCAGCCCGTTCAAGATGCTGGCCGCCTTCGAGGATTCCGACTTCGAAAAGATGGAAGAGATCCGCGCTCGGGTGGACTCCATCGTCGCCGACACTGAGACCGCCCAGAAGCTCAAGGCCTGGTACCGCCAGCTCTGCAAGCGTCCGTGCTTCCATGACGCCTATCTCCAGGCCTTCAACACCCCCGGAACCCATCTGGTCGACACCGACGGCAAGGGTGTCGAGGCGATCACGGAAAAGGGCTTCGTGGTCGGGGGCGTCGAGTACGAGGTCGACTGCATCATCTACGCCTCGGGCTTCGAGGTGGGCACGCCCTTCGAGCAGCGGGCCGGGTTCGACCTGACCGGCCGCGGCGGTCTGAAACTGTCCGAGGCCTGGGCTGAGGGCATGAAGAGCCTGCACGGCATCCATGTGCGCGACTTTCCCAACGCCTTCTTCGTCCAGCCCACCCAGGGCGCCAACCTGATCTCCAATATTCCGCACAATCTGACGGAATCGGGCCGCACCATCGCCATGACCGTCCGCCACGCCCTCGAGCAGGGCGCCAAGGAGGTGGAGGTGACGCCGGAGGCGCAGGAGGCCTGGGTCAATCTGCTGCTCACCGGGATGGGCCGCATGCTGGGCGCGCCGGACTGCACGCCGGGCTATTACAACAATGAGGGCCAGGACCCCGGGCCGGCGGCGCGGCTCAATGTCGGCTATCCCCAGGGGGCCAGCGCCTTCTTCAAATACATCGACGGCTGGCGCAATTCCGGCGCCTTCGAGGGCCTGGAGTTCCGCTGAGGCTGGCGGCTGGCGGCTGCGGGCCGATGTTGTTGATTTAGTCGGCTGTTGATCGCCGCTTGGAGGCGTGATTCCCTTGTCGTTGTTGGCTTGGGAGGCCATGGCGATGATGGGCACGCAAAGCGCTCCGCCGCAGCTGTTCTACGATTTCCGCCTCGATGATCATGTGCCGGCAGACCATCTGCTCCGCCGGATCGACCAGTTCCTAGACCTGGAGCCGGTGCGCGAGGAGCTGCGTCCGTTCTACTGCTCCATCGGCCGGCCATCGATCGATCCGGAGCTGATGATGCGGATGCTGATCGTCGGCTACTGCATGGGCATCCGCTCTGAGCGACGCCTCTGCGAGGAGGTCCACCTCAACCTCGCTTACCGTTGGTTCTGCCGGCTGGGGCTTGAGGGCAAGGTCCCCGATCATTCCACCTTCTCGCGCAACCGCCATGGCCGCTTCCGCCAGAGCGATATCCTG
>JAHUZY010000376.1 GCA_019264505.1 Phenylobacterium sp.
GCGGCCAGGGTGCGATCCAGGGCGGCGCTCATCGGGTCGAGGGGCGCTGGCTGGTGGACGTGCCAAGTTCGGCGTCCCACTGGGCGGGGCTCATCGGCGCCACGGTCTGGCCGAACGACCAGACATGGCCTTCCATATCCAGCGCTAGATAGGTGCGGTCCCCATAGGGCTGGGTCTCCAGGGGGCGGATGATCTCCGCCCCGGCCGCCACAGCGCGGGCGTGATGGGCGTCGATCTCGAAGGCCAGTTGCAGGTGAACCGTCTGGGTGTTGCGGCCCTGCACATCGGCCGGCGCCGCGTGGCGGTCGGACCAGGCCCGGGAGACGCCGATGGTCTGGCCCCGAAAGGTCATCTCGGCATGGACCAGTTCGCCCGCATCGTCGGTCACATAGATCCGCGGCTCCAGGCCAAAGGCGGTCTCGAGCCAGGCATAGGCCGCCTTGGGATCACGGTAGGAAACATAGGGGGTGACGGCAGATCGCGCAGCCTCGGCCGGCGGACCGCCCTCCCCGCCCACGGCGTAGATGAGGCCGGTGGCTGCGGTGATCTCGGCCGGGCTGACGCTCCGCCGGGGCTGGCTGAAGTTCCAGACATGACCCTCTAGGTCCAGACACCGGTAGGTCCGGTCGCCATAGAACTCGTCCTGGGCCGCCTGGGTGATCTGGGCGCCAGCCTGACCCGCGCGGGCGCAATGCTGGTCGATGTCGATCTGGGGCGGCAGCTCGATCCGGCAGAACTGGGTGCCCTGCCCCTCCAGGCTGGCGGGGCTCCGCATCCGGGCGGGCCCCAGGACGCCCCCCTCCCATTCCCCCGCGACGCCAAGCTTCACGCCGTGAAGCTCCATTTCCGCATGGGCCAGCCGGCCCTCGGCGTCGGTGAGCAGGATGGTCGTCTCGAAGCCGAAGGCCTCTGAGAGCCAGGCCAGGGCGGCCTCGGGATCGCGGTAGAAGGCGACGGCGGTCACCTGGGCCTGGGCGGTCATGGGCGTCCTCAGAGAATTATCATTTTCTGCAATAGTTCTCTCATTTCGCAACTATCTGGTCAAGCGCGCGGAGGGCCTGCGATCTCGCGGCTTCAGTCTTGGGCGAGCCCAGCTTCCAGGGCGCTGGTGTTCCCCTGATGGGGCGCTGGACCGATCGCCAGGAGACGAGCCAACAGAGGGTAGACATCCACATTGTCGATCCGCGGAAGCGCGACGCCGGACTGAAAGGCCGGGCCGGCCGCGACGAAGACAGCGGTCATGGTCGGATCGTCAGGATCGAAGCCATGAGCGCCGCCGACCACGGGACGGCGGGCGGCGACCTCTCTGGGCAGGATCTCCCACCCGGTCTCAGCCAGACAGAACAGGCTAGCCACCCGCCGATGCTGGCCATAGGCGAACCGCGCCGGCAGGTCGGCCTTGCGCCAGCAGGTCATGTGCTCATGGTCCCGCAGCAGGGCCGCCTCCGCCTGGGCCTGGCGCCCCTCGGCCGGTTCGAACGTCAGGTGGGGTCCGGTGGACAGCACCTGGCCATCCTCCGGCGATACGAGGTCTTCCAGCGCGATCACCCGGTCGCGGGAAGTCTCGGCCATGCCATGATCCGAGACGACCACGATATTGGTCTGGCCTAGCAGATTCCGGCTCTCCAGCCCCTCTGTCAGCCGCCCTATGGCGGCATCGGTGCGGGCGGCGGCCGCGTTCAGCTCGGCGGAGTCGGGGCCGTAGTGGTGGCCATAGGTGTCCACCTCGTCGAAATAGAGGGCCAGGAAGGTGGGGCGTTCGGCCGCGGGCGCGTCCAGCCAGGCCAGCACCTGATCGACCCGCGCCTCGGCGCTCATCGTCTGGTCGAAGGTCCTCCAGTGCGTGGGGCGCACCCCATCGATTTCCGCCTCTGACCCTGGCCAGAACAGCGTCGCGGTGGTGAGGCCGGCCCGCTCGGCGCTCACCCAGATGGGCGTCCCGTCGTTCCACCAGACCGGGGCGGTGACCTCCGCCCGGTCCCCCAGGCGAAACACCCGCCCCGGCAGCTCGGGGTCCTGCATCACGTTGTCCACCAACCCATGGCGGTCAGGCCGCAGCCCGGTGACCAGGGTGTAGTGGTTGGGGAAGGTCTTGGTGGGAAAGGCCGCCCGCATGTCCGCCCGGACGCCGCGACCGGCCAGGGCGCTCATGTGCGGCGTGATCCCCCGGTCCAGATAGTCGGACCTGAAACCGTCCACCGAGATCAGGATCACCGGGCCGGCGGCGGACGACGCCATCTGGACGGAGCCCATCCCATGGCCGGCGCAGGCCGACAGCCCAAACAACAGCAGAAAGCCGAGAAGGCGGAGGACGGGAGGTGTCATGGAGCCGCTCAATATCCCCGGCGGATGACGACTTGACCAAGGCGGCCAAGAAAAAACCCCCGGGCGTCGCCACCCAGGGGTCTTTCAATTCAACAGACCAGCAGGACCTTAGTCCTCGCCGAAGGCCTCAGGCCGGGGGCCGCTGTCCTTGCCCTTTTCGGACGGGTCGCGGTCCACGAACTCGATCACGGCCAGGGGGGCGTTGTCGCCGTAGCGATAGCCGGCCTTGAGCACGCGGATGTAGCCGCCGTTGCGGGCGCTGTAGCGGGGGCCGAGGGTGGAGAACAGCTTGCCCACCTGTTCCACGTCACGGACGCGGCTGATGGCGATACGACGGGCGTGCAGGTCGCCGCGCTTGGCCAGGGTCACCAGCTTTTCGACGAAGGGACGGAGTTCCTTCGCCTTGGGCAGGGTGGTCACGATCTGCTCGTGCTTGATCAGGCTGGCGGCCATGTTGGCGAACATGGCGGTCCGGTGGGCGCTGGTGCGGCCCAGTTTACGGTGCGCATAACCGTGACGCATAAGTGTCTCTCCTGGGCTTTCCGCCCGCCTGGCGCGCCTGTTATAGCGGGGCGACGCCTTGTCTCACCAATCCCAGCCTGCTCCCGCCTGGGTCATTGCGAAGCGCTGGGACCCTCCACCGCTGGTGCGGCTTCCCGGGGTCCTGGCCGCCGAAGCAGCCCGAAGTCAGCGCGGATAGGGACTACATCTGGTCTTCGAACTTCTTCGCGAGGTCTTCGATGTTTTCCGGCGGCCAGTTGGGCACATCCATGCCCAGGTGCAGCGCCATGCCGGCGAGGACTTCCTTGATCTCGTTCAGCGACTTGCGGCCGAAGTTCGGGGTGCGGAGCATCTCGGCTTCGGTCTTTTGGATCAGGTCGCCGATGTAGACGATATTGTCGTTCTTCAGGCAGTTGGCCGAACGGACCGACAGCTCGAGCTCGTCGACCTTTTTCAGCAGGGCCGGGTTGAACGGCAGTTCCGGCTTGGCCTCGCCTTCGACCTTCTTCTTCGGCTCTTCGAAGGTGATGAAGATCTGCAGCTGGTCCTGGAGGATGCGGGCGGCATAGGCGACCGCGTCGACGGGGCTGACCGCGCCGTTGGTCTCCACTTCCATGATCAGGCGGTCATAGTCGAGGCTCTGGCCCTGACGGGTCGGCTCGACGCGATAGGCGACGCGCTTGACCGGCGAATAGAGGGCGTCCACGGCGATCAGGCCGATGGGGGCGTCCTCAGGCCGGTTCATCTCGGCCGGCACATAGCCCTTGCCGGTCTGGACGGTGAACTCCATGCGCACATTGGCGCCGTCGTCCAGGGTGCAGAGCACATGGTCAGGATTGAGGATCTCGATATCCGAGGGGGTCTCGATCTGACCAGCGGTCACCACGCCCGGACCCGTGGCGCGCAGGGTCATGCGCTTGGGGCCTTCGGCGTGCATGCGCACCGCTAGCTGCTTGATGTTCAGCACGATGTCGACGACGTCCTCACGGACGCCTTCGAGGGAGGAGAACTCGTGGACGACGCCGTCGATCTGGACGGCGGACACGGCCGCGCCCTGAAGGGAGGAGAGCAGCACACGCCGCAGGCTGTTGCCCAGCGTCACACCAAAGCCGCGCTCGAGAGGTTCAGCGACGATGCGGGCCTTGCGGCTGGCGTCGGAACCGGTCTCGATCTGCGGCTTTTCGGGACGGATGAGCTCGTTCCAGTTTCTTTCGATCACGGATGGGTGTCCCTAAACGCAGGATCGCCGGCCGCGAAACGCGGGCCGGCGTTGGGGGATGCGAAACGCCAGTCCTTAGACTCGCCGGCGCTTGGGCGGACGGCAGCCGTTGTGCGGAATCGGCGTCACATCACGGATGGTGGTGATGGTCATGCCGACCGACTGCAGCGCCCGCAGCGCCGATTCCCGTCCCGAACCCGGGCCGGACACGTTCACTTCCAGGGTCTTGACGCCATGCTCAGCGGCCTTGCGGCCCGCATCTTCGGCAGCCATCTGGGCGGCGTAGGGGGTCGACTTCCGCGAACCCTTGAACCCCATCATCCCGGCCGACGACCAGGAGATGGTGTTCCCCTGCGCATCGGTGATCGTGATCATGGTGTTGTTGAACGAGGCGTTCACGTGCGCCACGCCGGAGGTGATGTTCTTGCGCTCACGCCGTTTGACGCGCGCCGGTTCTTTGGCCATCGGCTAAGCTCTCTTATTATTTCTTCTTGCCGGCGATCGGCTTGGCGGGGCCCTTGCGGGTGCGCGCATTGGTGTGGGTCCGCTGACCACGGACCGGCAGGCCCTTGCGGTGGCGCAGGCCGCGATAGCAGGCCAGGTCCATCAAACGCTTGATGCTGACCGCCGTCTCACGGCGCAGGTCGCCCTCGACAAGATAGTCGCGGTCGATGGTTTCACGGATTTGCAGCACCTCGGCGTCCGTCAGCTGGTTCACGCGCCGCGCGGGCTCGAGACCAACCTTCTGGACGATTTCGGCGGCCTTGGCCTGACCGATGCCGTGGATGTACTGCAGCGCGATCACGACGCGCTTGTTAGTCGGAATGTTGACGCCTGCGATGCGGGCCACTGGGGTAATCTCCTGGTCACGCAGAGATGCGCGAACGGCGCCTGGCGACCCTGAGGCTGCCGTGCGTCCTTCGCGCCCTTTCGCGGAAGCGCCCCGTTATATGGATCGTTGCGTTTCCGTCAATGGCGGAACGTCACATTTCTGTGGGTTCCGTTGGGCGAAGGTGAGAACTCCGGGAGTCCCGGAGATCTCGTAGATGGGTTGTGCGGGCCGCGACGTCTCTAGGACGCCGAGGCCCCCATGGCCCGGTCGATGGCCTGGGCCACCGCCTCGATCGTCTCCATGCCGTCCACCTCAACCAGTTTGTCCTGGCCTTGGTAGTAGGGCAGCAGGGGGGCGGTCTGTTCGTTATAGGCCCCGAGGCGAACCTTGAAGCTGTCGGGATTGTCGTCGGGACGGCCGGTCTCCGCATAGCGGGTGGCGATCCGTTCCATCAGAGCCTGGTCGTCAACCTTGAGTCGGATGACCAGGTCAATCTTTGCCCCCCGGGAGGCCAGCATGGCGTCGAGCGCCTTGGCCTGGGCGAGCGTACGCGGGAAGCCGTCGAAGATGGCGCCCCCGGCCTGTTCGGTCTCAGGCAGCCGCTCCTCGATCAGGGCGATGACGATCTCGTCGGAGACCAGCTCGCCCCGCTGCATGATGCCCTCGACGCGCTTGCCAAGCTCGGAGCCCGAGCTGATGGCCGCGCGCAGCATGTCGCCAGTGGAGAGCTGGACCATGCCCTTCTCATTCACCAGCCGCTTGGCCTGGGTGCCCTTCCCCGCCGCCGGCGGTCCGAACAGAATCAAGTTCATTTCGAAATACCCTCCCCCACCGGCCTGAAATGGCGCGGCGTATGGCGAGCAGCCCTCCTTTAGGACCGCCCGCGACCGCCCCGCAGCTTCGACTTCTTGATGAGGCCTTCGTACTGGTGGGCGAGCAAATGAGATTGAATCTGGGTCACGGTGTCCATGGTGACGGTGACCACGATGAGGATCGAGGTGCCCCCGAGATAGAAGGGCGCATTGTAAAATCCGATCAACGCCTCAGGCAGCAGACAGACGATGGTGATGTAGGCCGCGCCGATCACCGTCAGACGGGTCAGGACATAGTCCAGATACTCCGCCGTCCGTTTGCCTGGCCGGATCCCTGGCAGGAAGCCGCCGTATTTTCGGAGGTTCTCGGCCGTGTCGTCCGGATTGAAAACGATGGAGGTGTAGAAGAAGCAGAAGAAGATGATCAGGGCGCCATAGAGCACCATGAACAGGGGCTGGCCGTGCTGCAGCGCGCCGACCGTGCCCGGAAGCCACTGGGCCCAGGGCGGCAGGTCGGCGGTGGCCAGGAAGCCCATCACCGTCGTCGGCAGGAGCAGCAGGCTCGAGGCGAAGATCGGCGGGATGACGCCGGCGGTGTTGATCTTCAGCGGCAGGAACGAGGTGTCCCCGCCGACCATGCGGTTGCCCTGCTGGCGCTTGGGATACTGGACCAGCAGGCGGCGCTGCGAGCGCTCCATGAACACGATGGCGATGACCACGGCGATGGCGATGGCCATGATCAGCAGCATGCCGACCCCGGACAGGGCGCCGGTGCGGGTCATGGAGAACATCTGCCAGATGCCCCGCGGCAGGACCGCGACGATACCGGCGAAGATGATCAGCGAGATGCCGTTCCCGACCCCACGGCTGGTGATCTGCTCACCGAGCCACATCAGGAACAGGGTGCCGCCCGTCAGGGTGACCACGGTGGAGATGATGAAGAAGGGCCCGGGATTCTGGACCAGCCCCTGGCTGGCGGAGAGGCCCATGGCGATACCGGCCGACTGGAAGACGGCCAGCACGACGGTCAGATAGCGGGTGTACTGGTTGAGCGTCTTACGCCCGGCCTCCCCGCCCTCTTTCCGGAGCTTCTCCCAGGGCGGATAGACCGCACCGAGCAGCTGCACGATGATCGAGGCCGAGATGTAGGGCATCACGTTCAGGGCGAAGATCGCCATACGTTCCACGGCGCCGCCGGAGAACATGTTGAACATGCCCAGAATGCCGCTCGCCTGGCCTTCGAAAGCCTGGGCGAACGCGATGGGGTCGATGCCCGGGATCGGAATATAGGTGCCCAGGCGATAGACGATCATCGCCAGGAGCGTGAAACCGATCCGCTTGTGCAGCTCCGTCGCCTTCTGGAAGGCGCCGAAGTTGAGATTGGCTGCGAGTTGTTCGGCGGCCGAAGCCATTTAGATCCCCGCGTCTAAGAACCGGTCACACATAGGGGAGGCCCGGGCGC
>JAHUZY010000384.1 GCA_019264505.1 Phenylobacterium sp.
GGGCCACTGAGGCGCCTCAGGCGCCCTCGCCACGCCCCCCACCGCTGCGGGCGAAGAGCTGCAGGGTGCGCAGGCGCGCCAGACGGGCGGCGTCGGGGTGGTAGTCCTTGCGCCGGTCCGAGGCGAAGCCGTGGCCGGCGTCGTACAGGTGGACCGGCATGTCCGGATAGCGGTCCCGGATCTCCTCGACCCGCTCGAGCGGTATCGAGGCGTCGGTCTTGCCGAAATGCAGAATGGTCGGGCAGCGGGGCACCTCGTCCAGCAGCTCGGTGATGCGGCGGCCATAGAAGCAGGAGGCGCCCGCCACGCCCTCACAGCGGGCCGCCACGGCCCAGCTCGCCGCCCCGCCCCAGCAGAAGCCGGCGACGAAGACTGGGCCCTGAAGGGCGTCTATGGCGCTCTGAGCGTCGCCAACGACCTCGTCCCAGGGCGCGGCCTGGGACAGCGCCACGGCGCGCGCCATGTCGTCAGCCTCATAGGTCGCCTCGAAGCCGCGCTGCTGGCGGTCGAAGAAGGCCGGGGCGATCACCTCATAGCCATCCTCGGCGAAGCTGTCGGCCACCTCGCGGATATGGTCGGTGACGCCGAAGATCTCCTGGATCAGCACAAGGCCGCCCCGCCGGGCGTCTCCCGGCTTCACATGATAGGCGTCGAAGACAAAACCATCGGCGCGGCTCTCCAGCCGGATCGTCTCGCCGGCCCGGCTCATACGCTCTCGAACAGTTCGCGGGTGCGCAGGCGGGCGAGGTCGGCGGCCTCCTCGTGATAGCGCTCAGGGCTCTCATTGTTGAAGCCGTGGCCTGCGCCCTCATAGATGTAGACCGGGACTTCGGGATGGGCGACCTTGACCGCGGCCTCCACCTCGTCGGCCTTGATGCCCGGATCGGTGTGGCCAAGGTGGACGATGACCGGGCAGGCGAGCGGCAGGTCGGCATTGGCCTTGACCATGCTGCCATAATAGCTCGAGGCCGCCGCGATCCCCTCGACCTTGGCCGCGCTCAGCCAGGCCAGTGAGCCGCCATAGCAGTAGCCCACCACACAGACCTTGCCCCGGGGCGCCAGGAAGTCCCGGGCCGCGGCGATGTCGGCCAGGGCCTGCTCCATCGGCGTGGCCCGGGCGTGGGCGATGCCGGCGGCCATGCCGTCTGCGTCGTGACCGGCGGTGAAGCCCCGCTCGCGCCGGTCGAACAGGGACGGGGCGATGGCCTCATAGCCGGCCTTGGCCCAGCGCTCGACATCGGCCCGGACGTATTTGTCGATGCCGAAGATCTCCTGCAGCACGATGACCCCGCCCTTGCGCGGGGTGAACGGCGCCTCGTGATAGGCCGACAGCTCGTAGCCGTCAGCGCCGCTCTTCAGCGTGATGGTGTCGCCCATGGTGTTCTCCCTTGGCCATCAGCCTAGGGGGTGGACCGGGGGGCTGTCACGCCCCCAGGAGGAAGCCTAGACGTTGAACCGGAAGTTCATCACGTCGCCGTCCTGGACGACATATTCCTTGCCCTCCTGGCGCAGCTTGCCGGCGTCCCGGGCCCCGGCCTCGCCGTTGAACTTGATGTAGTCGGGGAAGGCGATGGTCTCGGCCCGGATGAAGCCCTTCTCGAAGTCGGTATGGATCACGCCGGCCGCCTGGGGCGCAGTGGCGCCCACGGGGATGGTCCAGGCCCGGGTCTCCTTGGGGCCGCAGGTGAAATAGCTCTGCAGGCCCAGCAGCTTGAAGGCTTCGCGGATCATGCGGTTCAGGCCGGGCTCTTCGAGGCCCAGGGTCTCCAGGAACTCCGCTCGCTCGGCGGCGTCCAGCATCGCGATCTCGCTCTCGATCTGGGCGGAGATGACCACGCTCTCGGCGTCGTCGCGCTTGGCCCGCTCGGCGACGGCGGCCGACATCTCGTTGCCGGTCCCGGCCGCACCCTCTTCCACATTGCACACATAGAGGGTCGGCTTGGCGGTCAGCAGCTGCAGCATCCGCCAGGCCTTCTCGTCGTCTTCGGAGACCTTGGCGGTGCGGGCGGGACGGCCGGCGTTGAGCTCTTCAAGGGCCAGCTTCACCAGACGCAGGGTGTTGGCGCTCTCCTTGTCGCCGGTCTTGGCCCGCTTATCGAGGTTGGCGACCCGCTTCTCCAGGCTCTCCAGATCGGCCAGCATCAGCTCGGTTTCGATGATCTCCAGATCGGCCAGGGGATCGATGCGGCCCTCGACGTGGGTGATGTCGTCATTGACAAAGCAGCGGGCGACGAAGGCCACGGCGTCGCAGTCGCGGATATTGGCCAGGAACTGGTTGCCCAGGCCCTCGCCCTTGGAGGCGCCGCGCACCAGACCGGCCACATCGACGAAGTTGATGCGGGCGGGAATGATCTCCTTGGAGCCGGCCACCTTGGCGAGCGCCTCGAGGCGCGGCTCGGGCACCGCCACATCGCCCACATTCGGCTCGATGGTGCAGAACGGGTAGTTGGCCGCCTGGGCCGCCGCCGTCTGGGTGAGCGCATTGAACAGGGTGGACTTGCCGACATTGGGCAGGCCGACGATGGCGACTTTGAGAGCCATGGAGTCCTCGGAGAATTGGAGCCGGCGCCGTCTTAGAGCGCGTTCCGATAAGTGGGAACCGGTTATCGGGACGAAACGCGCTCAAGACCTAGAGTTCAGAGCCTGATTCAACGATCAGACGATTCCGTCTGATCGCATCAGGCTCTAGCCGAGCCGGCCGGGATTGTCGTCAGCGGTGCGACCTATGGGTCGGCCCGGCCTGAGCGTTGCTGGCGGGTGTCGGCCTTGTCGGCCGGCGCCAGGCGCATGACCTCGGCCTGGTACTTCTCGTCCTCGCCCGCCGCCAGCAGGGGGGCGGCGTCGGCGCAGGCGTGCAGCAGGTCGTTCAGCCAGGGGTGCTCGACCTTGTGGAAGTCCGACAGGACGTGGCCCTGGACCAGCTCCTTGTGGCCGGGATGGCCGACGCCCAGCCGGGCGCGGCGGAAGTCGGGGCCGATCTGACCGGTGATAGAGCGAATGCCGTTATTGCCGGCTGCCCCGCCGCCGGCCTTCATCCGGAAGCGGCCGGGCGCCAGGTCGATCTCGTCGTGGAAGACGACCAGGTCTGCGGGCGTCAGCTTGTAGAATTTCAGCGCCTCGCCGACGGCGTTTCCGCTGTCGTTGTAATAGGTCTGAGGCTTCAGGGTCATGGCCTTTACGGGGCCAGCCGGGGTCTCGATGGACCCCTCGCGGACCAGCGACTGAAAGCGCGACCGCTCGGGGCCAAAGCTCCAGCGGCGCGCAATCTGGTCGACAGTCATGGCCCCCACATTATGCCGGTTGCCGGCATAGCGGGGACCTGGATTGCCCAGGCCAGCGAGGATCAGCATGCGACCCTCCGGTTCGGGCCGGCCCTGGGCGAAGAGGCGTTTTAGGCCTCAGGCTCCGAGCCGGCGTCGGCGGCCGCGTCCTGCGCCGCCTGGGCCGAGGTGCCGGCCAGGGTGGCGATGACGAAGTCACGGTCCACGGTGGCCTCGACGCCCTTGGGCAGCTTGAAGCCCGAGATGCGGATGGTGTCGCCGATGTCCAGACCGGTCAGGTCAAAGATCAGCTCTTCGGGGATGGCGTCGGCCGGGCAGGACAGCTCGACGTCGTGACGCACCACATTCAGCGTGCCGCCGCGCTTCAGGCCCGGGGACTCTTCGTGGTTGATGAAGTGCACGGGCACCGAGATCTTGATCTGCTGGTGCTCGTCGACCCGGTACAGGTCGAAGTGCCACGGCTCATCGGTCACCGGATGCATGTCGATGGCCTTGGCGATGACCGGCTGGGTCTCTTCGCCATACTTCAGGGTCACCAGGTGGCCCAGCAGCTTGCCCGTATAGAGCGCCTTGCGGAACTCATTGGCCGGCACGGCGATCGCCACCGGGTCCTTGGAGCCGCCATAGAGCACGCCGGGGACCTTGCCGCTGCGGCGCACACTGCGCGTAGCGCCGGTGCCGGTCTGCTCACGCACTTCCACGTTCAATACGATATCGGCCATCGCCCTGCCTCAAAACGAAACCGCCGCGCGAACCCGCGCGGCGTGGGTCGCGATCCCGGGGGGGATCGGAAGGTCGGCGTCATTACACAGAAGTTGACCCTCTGGCAACGGCGCCCGGAGACTTCAGCGCGTTTTAACCGCGCTGAGCCCCGCTGTCTCGGCCGCGGCCCCGGTTTCGGCCACCTGCACGGGGGTCGCCTTGGCCGGATCAGCCAGGCCCGCGCCCTTCATCAGGCACTGTCCGGTGTCCATCAGGGCGTGCTGGCCGAGGCAGAAGACGTCCTCATAGTGCGGCTTGGAGACCGCCAGGCACTGATAGAGGTTCAGCTTGGCCATGTTCAGGCAGGAGGCCGAGGTCGGCTCGACCATCACGGCGGTCAGAAGGTCAGCCCGGTTCTCGCCGGCCTCACCCAGGACCGCCAGGGCCGCCACCGCCAGGCTGCGTAGCACCATGCGGCTGTAGGGCGGCTCCACGGGGGCGGCGGTGAGGTCCAGCACGCCAGCGCCGATGGCGGCCTGTTGCAGGCGGGCGGTCTCTTCGATCTCGCCGACGATGGGGGTGGCCGACAGGGCCTTGGTCTGAGACAGGCGCAGGGCGCGGTTCTCGACCTCGGCCTTCGACCACTTGGCCTTCTGGACATCATAGGCCGCCTGCTTGACCGCAGATCCGGTGTCGAACAGGCGCTTGCCCTCAGCGCCATAGGCCGCGATCACCAGGCCCGCGGCGCTGCGAGCGCCGGGCAGGGTGGCCGCATAGGTCGGGTCGGCCACGAGATCGGCGAACATCTTGTTCCGCGTCTCTGGGTTGGTCGAATAGCTGCGCACCGCGGCCACGAACTCGGGATCCTGCAGGGCGGCCACGGCGCCATAGGCCACCGCGCCCTTCAGCAGTTGGATCGGCTCATAGGCGGCGCTGGTCTTCAGGGATTCAGCGATCTCGGCGCCGTCATCAAAGGCCGGGGAAATGGCCGACGAGCGGGACATGTAATAGCGATAGGCGCTGGCGTGCTCGATCAGGGATGGGGCGAGCGCCACGGCCGGCGGGGCGGGAGCCGGCGCTTCCGGCTTAGGCTCGGCGCACCCCGCTAGGACGGCGGTTCCGATCAACGCCAGCGCGGTCAGCGCGCTGCGAAAGCCAATAGCCGAGCTCATGGGTCTGTGTTCCCCTAAATGGTACGCCAGCGAACATAGCATGTTCGGTCAGGCGAGATCATGGCCCCCATATCGTAAACTATTGTTCACCAAGCTTAGCCAGTCGTCTCCCCTGGCAAGCGAGATCAGTCGCGCCGTCAGTCGAACAGTTTCGAGACGGACTCTTCGTTGGCGATGCGGCGAACCGCCTCACCGATCAGGGCCGCACAGCTCACATAGCGGATCTTGGGCGCCGAGGCGGCCCGCTCCGGGGCGGCGATGGAATCGGTCATCACAAGCTCCTTGAGCACCGAGGCGTCCACCCGCTCGATGGCCGCGCCCGACAGCACCCCGTGGGTGACATAGGCCGAGACCTCAGAGGCGCCGCCATCCACCAGGGCCTGGGCGGCGTTGCACAGGGTGCCGCCGCCATCGATGATATCGTCGAACAGCACGCAGCGGCGGCCCTCGACATCACCGATGATGTTGGCCACCTCGCTCTTGCCGGGACCCGAGCGGCGCTTGTCGACAATAGCCAGTTCGGCGTTGAGGCGGCTGGCCACCGACAGGGCGCGAACCACCCCGCCCACGTCGGGCGAGACGATCATCAGCTCGTCGGGCTTGGGATAGTGGGCCTTGATGTCGTTGGCCAGCAGGGGCGCCGACAGCAGGTTGTCGGTGGGGATGTCGAAGAAGCCCTGAATCTGGCCCGAATGCAGGTCCATGGTCAGGACCCGGTCCGCGCCGGCCCGGGTGATCAGGTTGGAGACCAGCTTGGCCGAGATGGGGGTCCGTCCCCCTGTCTTCCGGTCCTGCCGGGCATAGCCGAAATAGGGCATCACCGCCGTGATCCGCCGAGCCGAGGCGCGCTTCAGCGCATCGATGCAGATCAGCAGCTCCATCAGATTGTCGTTGGTGGGGTAGCTGGTGGACTGAATGACGAAGACGTCCTCGCCGCGGACGTTCTCATCGATGGTCACCCAGACCTCATTGTCGGCGAACCGCTTGACCTGGGCCCGGGTCAGGGGGACGTCCAGATGGTCGGATACGGCCTGGGCGAGAGCCTGGTTAGAATTGCCCGCCAGCAGCTTCATGAGATTCCCCGGGGTCGTTCCGCATCGTCAGGCGGGCTTTAATGCAGGGGGCCGACCCCCGGCAACCCTCAGCTAAAGAACGATGGCCGAGAGCAGCCGACCATAGTCGCCTTCGCCCCGCTGAAACGCCCGGCGATTGGAGAAGAAATGGTCAGGTTCGGCGCAGGTGTCGCGACCGATCCACTCCCGCTGATCCACCCCGGCGGCGGCCAGCTGCGCCAGGACGAAGGCCGGCAGGTCGAACTGGCGCTTGTCGGGCGAGGCGCCCGGGCTGAAGAACCGGGCGTTGTCGGGATCGGTCTCCACGAAGCGATCCAGGAATTCCAGCCCCACCTCATAGGAGGCGGGTCCGATGCAGGGACCCACGGCGGCCAGGATGCGGTCGCGCCGGGCGCCCAGCCGCTCCATCTGCGCCACGGTGTCGGCGACGACCCCGGAGAGGGCGCCTTTCCAGCCCGCGTGGGCGGCGGCGACCACGCGGCTCTCCGGATCAGCCAGGAGGATGGGCGCGCAATCGGCCGCCAGGGCGCCGCAGATCAGGCCGGGGGTGGACGTCACCACCCCGTCGGCCTCCGGCCGCGCCGCGCCCCACGGGCGCTCGGCGATCTCGGCC
>JAHUZY010000395.1 GCA_019264505.1 Phenylobacterium sp.
CACCAGGGCCGCGCCCGTGCGGGCGAGCGCCAGAACATTCATCAGGGTCGTCTCGCTGACCCCGGCGGCGGGACCGATCACGGCGGCGTCCACCTCGGTCGCCAGGGCCTCGAGCTCGGATTCTGTTTCGAATGGCCGCAGCATGATGGCTTCCAGATGGGCGGCGTTGGTCGCCAGCGCCTCGCCAGGCGACAGGACGGTGACCACGCCGGCGCCGATCCGAAGTCCGCCCCGTGCGGCCAGCCGCGCCGCGCCTGTGCTCCAGGCCGGGCCGCTCACCACCACCAGCCGGCCCCGGGCGTGCTTGTGCGAGGCCGCTGTCGGCCAGGGAAACCGCGCCGCCCATAGGTCGGGGCCGTTCTCGAACAGGGTCGCCTCCGAAGGGGCCAGCCCGATATCGGCCACGATCACCTCGCCGCACCGCCCGCGGCCTGGCTCAAGCACATGGGCGGGCTTGCGGGCGTGGAACGTCACCGTCAGCGCCGCGCGGCCACAGACGCCCTGCGGCTGGCCCGTATCGCCGGGCAGACCGCTGGGCACGTCGACAGCGACAACACGTTCCGGGACTGCATTGATCTGCTGGATCACCCGGGCCGCATCCCCCGCCAGGGGACCCGACAGGCCTGCGCCAAACAGGGCGTCGATGAAGAGCTCGGCCTCCAGCTCTGCGTCCAGATCGAGCGTCACCCCGGTCCATTGGCCGGCCATGGCCTTGGCGCTGGGAGAGCGCGGCGGGGCGGCGGCGGCGACCCGCACCGGCCAACCCTGTTCAGCCAGAAGGCGGGCCACCACATAGCCGTCGCCGCCATTGTCGCCGGGACCGCAGAGCACCAGCGTCTCGCAGGGGGAATAGCGACAGACGACAGCGCCGACCACGGCCGCGCCAGCCCGGGACATCAACTCAAGGGCCGGTGTCCCGGCGGCCACCGCCGCGCGATCAGCCGCAGCCATCTCGGCTACGGTCAGAATCTGTTTGGCCGCCACGGGACCTCCGCTGGTCTGCTACAATACGCCGGTGGAGGCTTCGCGCCCCTTCTCCACCAGGGTCAAGGTCTTACCGTCAGTTTCCAATACGGTGATCGAAGTATGATCCGGACGGAAGCTGACCACCCGGTCCTCGCCGGTGAGCAGCGAGACGACCGCATTGATGGCCACGAAGTGACTGAAGACGGCCGTGTCGCCGCGGGCGTGCAGCGCCTGCGCCACCTGGCGGCGCCAGGCGTCATAGTCCAGATCTCCGACGATCTCGCCCCAGTCGCCCTGAAAGGCCTGGCGCAGCCACTCACCGCGGTCTGCGGCGGCAAGAGAGGCGGGCGTCGGAATCTCGCCCACCCCCGGATCGATCTCGACCTCCACCCCCAGGGCGCGCGCGGTCGGCTCGGCGGTCTCGCGACAGCGGGCGAGCGGGGACGAGACGACCAGCCGCGGACGCTGGTCGCCAGGCAGGCCGAGCAGATGATCCCGAGCCGCAGCCGCCTGCTGGCGGCCCGTCTCATCCAGCCCCGGATCGTCGTCATGGCCGCCCCAGGTGGCGGCGGGCTTTCCGTGGCGGATCAGATAGAGACGCGGCATGAGCTAGTCCGGAACAAAGAGGTTGCGTTGACCCTCGGGGGCAGGCCCCACCCTACCCGTCCGCCCGACGGATTCCACCGCCTCCAGGCTCGCGAGAACGGCGGGTTCAGCGGGGGTGTGGGCGACGAAGCGCCGGTCGGCCTCGTCGCGGCCAACGACGATCCCCATCAGATAGCCCTCGCGCCCATGAACGACGGTGTAGGTCTCGATCACTGCGCGACCCTGCGGGGTCTCTGTGACAACCGGATGCGGCAGGGCGTCGATCTCCCTCTGGATGACCGCCGGATCCTGGCGCTCGAACGGGGTTTTCGGCGGTCGGCAGGAATAGACGCCGGTGGACTGCTTGGTCAGGAACCAGCCATTGGCCGTGACCAGACCATAGTCCTCCCGGGCCGCCCGCAGTCGCTGCATCATCACGGCGATGGAATGCATGGCGTAGTTGTTCCCCGGCCCCCCGGCATAGGGCAGCCCGCCGGTGACCGTCAGCCCCCGGGGATCATCCAGGGCCAGTCCCAGCTCCTCCGCGCCGATCTCCACGGCTACGGGGAAGCAGGAATAGAGATCGATGATCCCGATGTCGGAGAGCCCGATCCCGGCCATCTCCAGAGCCCGCGCGCCGGTCAGGCGCATGGCGGGACTGGAATGGAAATTCTGGCGGTCCAAGGGATACCAGAGGTCAGCGGCGTCGGCGCAGCCATGAAGATAGACCAGTTGGTCCTCGGCCACCCCAAGCTCACGGGCCTTGGCGAGGCTGGCCACAAGGACGCCTGCAGACTGGTCCACGTCCATGATGGCGTTGAGATACTTGGTGTAGGGGAAACCGACCATGCGGTTGCGGTCGGTGACCGTCACCAGCTCCTCTGCCGACCGCGCGATCGGGAACCAGGCCTCCGGATTGCGCGCCGCAACCTCGGTAAACGGGGCGAAGAGGGCGCCCATTCGCGCCTGGTGGTCGGGGATGCTGCGCCCGTCCCTGGCGCGCAGGGCGTTCTCAAACAGCGGATAGGTGTTGATCGGCCGCCCGAGGCCGTGGCGGGCCTCATAGGGCGTCGCGCCGGGGCGCGGGTCGCCGATCCGCTCAGGCGCGGGGAGCTCCTGGTCTTCATTCCAGTCGTCGAAGCCAAACCCCCGGGTCAGGCGCTTGGTGGCTGAACCCAGGAACTCACAGCCGACCACCAGGCCAAGGCTGGTTTCGCCCCGGGCGACTCGCTCACAGAGCATGTTGATCAGCTGCTGGGGGCTGTTGCCGCCCATATGGGAATAGACGGCCCAGTCCGGGGCGGCGCCCAAGGCCCTGGCGAGGCTGGCCGGTGGGTTGGTGCTGTGCGGCGTTGCCCGTCCGCCCCCCGGCGCATCCACCGTGAAGCCCACCACGGCCAGGCTGTCGATCTTCGCCAGCTGGGCCTCGCTGAGGCCGGCGTCGCGGGCCGCGGCAAGCGCCGCAATCTTCAGCAGTTGCGTGGGCGCCGGGGAAACCTGCGACTCGCCCCGATATGTGAATTGTCCCGCCCCGATCAGAACTGGGGTTCTATCGTCCATAGCAACGCCTCATCACCCAACTTCGCCGCGCGATCCTAGGGGCCTATCGGCGGCTCACAAGGCCATTTCCTCAACGCACAATTATTGGGCGCCGACTGCCTGTTTCGCGCGCACCCGGCGATTTCGCAGCCCCGCGCCAAACTCCTGGCGAGGCGCCCTCTTGTCGCCCCGCGGCCCGGCATGCTCCGTCCCTTTCACCCCCTTTGAGCAGGGCGGCGCGTTCAGTCCGACGAGGCCCCATGAAGAAGATCGAAGCCGTCATTAAGCCGTTCAAGCTCGACGAGGTGAAGGAAGCCCTTCAGGAACTGGGCGTGCAGGGCATGACCGTGCTTGAGGCCAAGGGCTATGGACGACAGAAGGGGCAGACGGAGCTGTACCGCGGCGCTGAATATGTCGTGGACTTCCTGCCCAAGATTAAGATCGAGGTGGTGGTCGCCGACGACCAGCTCGATAGCGCCCTCGAGGCCATCACCACCGCGGCGCGCACGGGCCGCATCGGAGACGGGAAGATCTTCGTCTCCGAGATCATTGAGGTTCTGCGCATTCGCACCGGTGAAACCGGCGCGCTTGCGGTTTGACGTTCTGACCTATCACGCGAGTTAGGGGATAACCGCCATGACTACCGCCAAAGACATCCTGGATATGATCGCTGAGAAGGACGTCAAATATGTCGACGTCCGCTTCACCGACATCCGCGGCAAGATGCAGCATGTGACGTTCGACATCGATCTGGTCGATGACGACTTCCTGACCGACGGCACCATGTTCGACGGCTCGTCGATCGTCGGCTGGAAGGCCATCAACGAGTCCGACATGAAGCTGCGTCCGGACCTGAACTCGGCCTATATCGACCCCTTCTATCAGCAGACGACGCTCTGCCTGTTCTGCGACGTGCTGAACCCCGACACCAACACCCCCTACAACCGCGATCCGCGCTCGATCGCCAAGGCGGCCCTGAACTATGTGAAGTCGGCGGGCATCGGCGACACCGTCTATTTCGGCCCCGAGGCCGAGTTCTTTCTGTTTGACGACGTCCGCTGGTCCACGGCTGGCCACAACACCGGCTATGCGTTCGACTCCACCGAACTGCCGGTGAACTCGTCCAAGGAATATGCCGAAGGCAATATGGGCCACCGGCCCGGCCCCAAGGGCGGCTACTTCCCGGTCAACCCAGTGGACTCCGCCCAGGACCTGCGCGGCGAAATGCTGGCCGTCATGGGCGAGCTGGGCATGCAGCCCGAAAAGCACCACCACGAGGTGGCGCCCGCCCAGCACGAACTGGGTCTGAAGTTCTCCGATCTGCTGACCATGGCCGACCGGATGCAGCTCTATAAGTACGTCATCCACAACGTGGCCGCCGCCTACGGCAAGACGGCCACCTTCATGGCCAAGCCGATGTTCGGCGACAATGGCTCGGGCATGCACGTCCACCAGTCGATCTGGAAGGACGGCCAGCCCATGTTCGCCGGCGACAAGTATGCCGGCCTGTCGCAGGACTGCCTCTGGTACATCGGCGGCATCATCAAGCACGCCAAGGCAATCAACGCCTTCGCCAACTCCACCACCAACAGCTACAAGCGCCTGGTGCCCGGCTACGAAGCGCCCGTGAAGCTGGCCTATTCGTCGCGTAACCGTTCGGCCTCCATCCGCATCCCGCATGTGGACTCGCCGAAGGCCAAGCGTATCGAGGCCCGCTTCCCCGATCCGATGGGCAACCCCTATCTGACCTTCGTCGCCCTGCTGATGGCTGGCCTCGACGGGATCGAGAACAAGATCGATCCGGGCCCGGCCATGGACAAGAACCTCTATGACCTGCCCCCGCGCGAGCAGAAGAAGGTTCCGGAAGTCTGCGGCTCCCTGCGTGAAGCCCTGGAGAACCTCGACAAGGACCGCGCCTTCCTCAAGAAGGGCGGCGTGATGGATGACGACTTCATCGACGGCTATATCGAGCTGAAGATGGAAGAGGTGATGCGCCTGCAACTGCATCCGCACCCCGTCGAATTCGACATGTACTACAAGTGCTAAGCCTCAACGCCTGAGGTTGGATTTGAGGGGCCGCGGCGCAAGCTGCGGCCCTTTTTCCGTTCAGGGCCCTACGCATTGATTTGTCTCGCCCCCCGATTCATACCGGGGCCTCCCGAATCGCCCCAGCTTCCGAGCCAATGTCCAAGGCCCCTCCCCAAGCCTCTCTCTTCGATGACGCCCTGAACCCGCCAGCCGCCCCGCCGCTGGCGCAGAGCCATGAGCCGCGCCCCAGCCCGCCGCCTCCGCCGGCCGGCAAGGCGCCTCAGGACGGCGCGGGCGCCGCCGAGGGCTACTCGGCCAAGGACATCGAGGTCCTTGAGGGGCTAGAGCCGGTGCGCAAGCGGCCCGGCATGTATATCGGCGGCACCGATGAGCGGGCCCTGCACCATCTGTTCGCTGAGGTGCTGGACAACGCCATGGACGAGGCCGTCGCCGGCCACGCCAAGTTCATCGAGGTCAGCCTCGACGCCGACGGCTATCTCAGCGTCAAGGACGACGGTCGCGGCATTCCCGTCGACCCCCATCCCAAGCACCCGGGCAAGTCAGCCCTCGAAGTCATCATGACGGTGCTGCACTCGGGCGGGAAATTCTCCGGCAAGGCCTATGAGACGTCCGGCGGCCTGCACGGGGTCGGGGTTTCAGTGGTCAACGCCCTGTCGGAACTGGTCGAGGTGACGGCCTGGAAGGACGGCTTCGAGTGGCGCCAGGCCTTCGCCCGCGGCAAGCCGCTGGGGGCCATCGAGAAGGGCCAACCCAGCCGCAAGCACGGCACCATGATCCGCTTCCTGCCCGACCCGCAGATCTTCGGCGAGGGGGCCGCCTTCAAGCCCGCCCGGCTCTACCGGATGGCGCGGTCGAAGGCCTATCTGTTCGGCGGGGTGGAGATCCGCTGGAAGTGCGATCCTGCGCGTATCCAAGATCAGACCCCGGCCGAGGCGGTGTTCCGCTTCCCCAACGGCCTGGCCGACTATCTGGCCGAGCAGGTGGAAAAGCTCGAGACCGTGACGCCTGAGCCCTTCGCCGGGCGCTTCACCCGCCAGGGCGAGGCCGGCGCGGTGGAGTGGGCGATCACCTGGACCGCCGAGGGGTTCGGCGAGGCCGACGGCTTCATGCGGTCCTACTGCAACACCGTGCCAACGCCGGAGGGCGGCACCCATGAGGCCGGCCTGCGCGCCGCCCTCACCCGGGGCCTGAAGGCCTATGCCGAGCTGACCAACGAGAAGCGCGGAACCCTGATCACCGCCGAAGACGTGGTGGCCCAGGCCGGCGCCCTGATCAGCGTGTTCGTGAAGAATCCTGAATTCCAGGGCCAGACCAAGGAGCGCCTGTCCTCCAGCGACGCCCAGCGCCTGGTGGAGGCCGCCCTGCGCGATCCCTTCGACCATTGGCTGACCGCCCAGCCCAAGGCCGCCAGCGCCCTGCTGGCCTTCGTCATCGAGCGGGCGGAGGAGCGTCTCAAGCGGCGCAAGGACCGGGACGTCGCCCGGGCCTCGGCCACCCGCAAGCTGCGCCTGCCCGGCAAGCTGGCCGACTGCGCCATCCAGGCCTCGGACGGCACCGAACTGTTCCTGGTCGAAGGTGATTCGGCCGGCGGTTCCGCCAAGCAGGCCCGCGACCGTCGCACGCAGGCGATCCTGCCCCTGCGCGGCAAGATCCTGAACGTGGCCTCGGCCGGCGCCGACAAGCTCGGGGCCAACAAGGAGCTCAGCGACCTGATGCTCGCGCTGGGCGTCCAGCCGGGCGCCAAGTTCAAGGAAGAAGACCTGCGCTACGAGCGGATCGTCATCATGACGGACGCCGATGTCGACGGCGCCCATATCGCCTCGCTGCTGATCACCTTCTTCTATCGGACCATGCCAGGCCTGGTCCGGGCCGGCCGGCTCTTCCTCGCCCTGCCGCCGCTCTACCGGCTCAGCCACGGGGGCAAGACCGTCTACGCCCGCGACGACGCCCACCGCGAGGAGCTGCTGGCCACCGACTTCAAGGGCAAGAAGCCCGAGATCGGCCGCTTCAAGGGCCTGGGTGAAATGATGCCCGCCCAGCTCAAGGAAACCACCATGGACCCGGCCAAACGTATCCTGGCCCGGGTCACCCTGCCCCGGTCTGAAGAGGCCGTCATCGACCTCGTCGAGGCCCTTATGGGGCGCAAGGCCGAACTTCGCTTCCGCTTCATCCAGGAGAATGCGGAATTCGCCACCGAAGATCTCGATGTCTAAGGCCTGAGGCCTGGAGCGAACAATCGGCGCCCACAGGCGGCTTAGCCGGGCGACATGCGTTGACTTGAAAGCGCTTCCGCCTATGTTCCGCGGCGCGCGTCGATCACGCCGCGCTTGTCGATCAGGGGCGCGACGTGACGCCCGCTGATCTTGATTTGCCGATGAATGACTGAATTTTCCTCTCTGGGCCTGTCGGATTCGACACTGAAGGCCATCGCCGAAACCGGCTACACCGACGCGACTCCCATCCAGGAGGCGGCGATCCCTGTCGCCCTTGCCGGACGCGACGTCCTGGGTATCGCCCAGACCGGCACCGGCAAGACCGCGGCCTTCACCCTGCCGATGATTGATCGGCTGGCGGCGGGCCGCTCAAAGGCGCGTATGCCTCGGGCCCTGGTGATCGCCCCGACCCGGGAGTTGGCCGACCAGGTCTCCATGTCCTTCGAGCGGTACGCCAAGTACCACAAGCTCAGCTGGGCCCTGCTGATCGGCGGCGTCTCGTTCGGCGATCAGGAAGCCAAGCTCGACCGGGGCGTTGACGTTCTGATCGCCACGCCGGGTCGTCTGCTGGACCATTTCGAGCGCGGCAAGCTGCTGCTCACCGGGGTTCAGATGCTGGTCGTCGATGAAGCCGACCGCATGCTCGACATGGGGTTCATTCCCGACATTGAGCGCATCTTCAAGATGACGCCGCCCAAGCGTCAGGTGCTGTTCTTCTCGGCCACCATGCCGCCGGAGATCACCCGGCTGACCAAGCAGTTCCTCAATGATCCCACCCGGATCGAGGCGAGCCGCCCGGCCACCACGGCTGAGACCATCACCCAGTACATCACCGAACTTCCGGTCTCTGATTCCAAGGCCAAGCGCGCGGCGCTGCGCGCCCTGGCGGAGCGGGCGGACGTGAAGAACGGCATCGTCTTCTGCAACCGGAAGACCGAGGTCGACATCGTCGCCAAGTCGCTGAAGAGCCACGGCTTCGACGCCTCGCCGATCCACGGCGATCTGGACCAGGCGACGCGAACGCGGACGCTGGAGAGCTTCCGCAAGGGTGAGCTGAAGCTGCTGGTGGCTTCCGACGTCGCGGCCCGTGGCCTCGACATTCCGGCCGTCAGCCACGTGTTCAACTACGACGTCCCCCACCACGCCGACGACTATGTCCACCGCATCGGGCGGACCGGACGGGCTGGGCGAACCGGCGAAACCTACATGATCGTCACCCCGGCGGACTCCAAGTCCCTGGACAAGGTGCTGAAGCTGATCGGCCAGACGCCGCAGATGGCGCCTCTGGATCTGGATTGGGCGAGCCTTACTGACGAGCGCGGCCGCAGCGGCGGCCGAGGCGGCTCCAGCCGCGATGGTCGCCGGGGCGAGTCCTGTGCGCCGGCCCGCGGCCGACGCCC
>JAHUZY010000409.1 GCA_019264505.1 Phenylobacterium sp.
CGACGTAAGAAGGTCGAGATGCTATTTGCTCACCTCAAGCGGATCCTCAAGCTGAGCCGCCTTCGGCTCCGCGGCCCCAATGGCGCCCGAGATGAATTTCTTCTCGCCGCTACGGCCCAAAACCTGCGGAAACTCGCAAAGCTGAGACCCCCACCAGGCCCCACGATCGCAACGGCCTGACCGAATAGGTCCCCGAACAGAGGGCCCCATCCACGGAGCGCCACCTCAGGCGCAGGATCAGCTCGCTTGGCGGCCGCTGGACGGCCTGCACCGGATCATCAACCGACTAAATCAACGATATCGGTCGGCTTCAGCCAATGGCAGCGGGCCGCCAACCGGACCTTTGCCGCGGCTGAGGAATGTCCGGAATCCGGCCGTCAGCCAATGACCGCAAGTGGCGCAGGGCCCACGCCGCGACGGTTGATCCGGCGGTTTGAAGGACGGGCGAGGGGGCGGCCTCAAAGGAGGTGGCTAGACCTGGACCGCGCCATGGCACTGCGGGGTCTATCTGCGGGACTCCCGTTCCCAAATATGGAACTTTCCCCTTGTTCCCAACATGGGAACAAGCTATCGTACTTGCATGAGGTTGATCGCTCGCAGCACGCTCGTCGCCTTCGCCGCCAAGCACCCGGCGTCGAGCGCGCAGCTGGAGCATTGGCAGAAGATCGTGAAGTACGCGTCCTGGCAAAATATGTCGGAAGCGGCCAACGCCTTCTCCAGGGCCAAGAGTGTGAGCGGCGACCGCATCCGTTACGACTTGGTCGGCGGCGACTATCGACTGATCGTCGCTTTCGATTTCGTTCGGCAGATCGCCTTCGTGAAGTTCATCGGCACTCACGCCGAGTACGACAAGGCGGACGCAGCGACCGTAGCTCAGTTTTGATCGATAACCCGCTGGCATGGAGGGAGGCGAAGACAAGATGGATATTCGACCCATTCGCACAGACGCGGACCACGAAGCGGCCCTGCGTGAAATTGATCGACTTTGGGGCTCAGCGCCCGGCACTGATGACGGCGACCGCCTCGACGTCCTCGCGACGCTTGTCGAGCACTACGAGGAAATTCGGTGGCCTATTCCTCGCACCACGCCTCTTGGGGTGCTGAAGTTCATGATGGAGCAAAACGATCGCTCCCAAACGGACCTCGCCAACCTCTTCGGCTCACGGTCTCGTGCCTCCGAGATTCTGAGCGGCAAGCGCGAGCTCAACCTGGATCAGATCAGATTGCTTGCGAGGGAATGGCACATTCCCGCAGCCAGCTTGATCGGAGAGCTTGAGACAGCTTGATCGCTGCAGCTACTCCCCCTGTTGCCACTGACGATCTTCTTCGTCGGTACGCCGATGCCAGATAGCCTCGCTAGATCGAAGCTCAGGCGGAGGCCACGTGAAGTTCCGCTTTGCGGTCAGATGCCAATGTCGCCTCCTGGCGCCACGCTGTCGTTGAGGGGCGACAGCCTCCGCTCCTCTTGAAAAGCACGCCATTGGGATATACATTTTGGATATCCCAATGGTGGTCTCATGAATCGCACGACGTTGTTCCAGTCAAACCGCTCGCAAGCTGTGCGCCTTCCAAAGGACGTTGCATTCCCGGAGGGTGTTCGCTCGGTTGCAATCCTTCGCGAAGGAAAACGTAGAGTAATCGTACCGTCGGACGCGGTTTGGGACGACTTTTTCGACGCGCCTGGTGTGGAGCTTGAGGAACGACATCAGCCCGCCGTTCAAGCGCGCGAAGGGTTCTGATGCTGCGCTTTCTACTCGACACGAACCTTTGCATCAGGGTGTTACGAGATCGGCCTCGGCAAGTGCGGCAGCGGTTCAATCTCGAAGCCGACGGCCTCTGCATCTCAACGATCGTGCTGACCGAGCTTCTCCACGGCGCGGCGAAATCCGCGCGACCAGAACACAATCGAAATGAGGTGGAGCGCTTCGCCGCTCGGCTCGAAGTGCTGCCGTTCGATGACGCCGCAGCGGACCATGCAGCCGACATCCGCGCGAGCCTTGAGCGCCAGGGCTTGCCGATCGGAGGTTACGATTTGCTGATCGCCGGCCACGCTCGGAGCCGAGGGCTCACCGTGATAACCGGCAATCTTGCGGAATTCGGCCGTGTAGATGGACTGCGGTGTGAAGACTGGCTCGCCGAGGTTTAGGTCCGCTTCCCGGGGGTGAACAGGAGTCAGCTCCTGGCGCATCCTTGCCGTCGCTCCAATCGCCTAACTGGCGGCCACAGAGCAGACGTCCTGAACCGCTGAGGAGGGCTCTCAAAACGGCGGTTGGGGATGTCCGCTTCTCGGCAAGCTCCGTAGCCCCATCCATAGCATCCGCATTCTGCGTCGCCTCGAGTTTTGTGGCAGAAATGGCGCGGGCCGCTCGGAGTGAATTACACGTTCGGCGATACCTCAGCCGGGTCGCGTAACTCTTCAAAGCCAGCTAGCGCCACGGGCGCCATGCCTGGCAGGCTGATACGAATCTCGACGGTGCCGCCCGCGGCCTCGACGAACCTACGAAGGGTTGAGACATAGAGGTCGGTTTGCTTCTCCATCTTCTGGACGGAAGGTTGTTTCTTACCCAGCGAAGCTGCGATTTGGGCCTGGGTCTTTCCGGCGAGCTTGCGGACGGCCGCCAGCCCGTCGACCTCGGCGATCATCTCCTGGGCGCGAGCTTCGACCTTTGCGCGCCGATCCGGGGACAGGGTCGCCAGAAGGTCTTCAGTCGTTCGAGCCATTAGCCCTTCTCCTTTGCCAACCACTTTGCAAACCGCGCTTCTGCCTTCTTGATCAGAGCCTTGTAGAAGCGCGTCTCGGAAACGCCCGATTTATCGCCGCCGCAAAGCACAATCGCCCGTTGTTTCGGGTCGAAGGCGAAAGCAAACCGCCAGACGCCATCGTCTGCCTTGAACCTGATCTCCTTCAAGTTCTTCATCTTCGTGGCGTTCAATGTGTCGATCAGTGGCCGCCCCAGTGACGGCCCCGCTCGCCTAGCGCCAGCATGGCGGCCAACAACTCGTCACGGACTTCGTCCGGGAGCAAATCGAACTCCGGGTCGAAGTCGTCGTGCGTGGTCACTGTCCAAACCATGCGGCAAAATATAGCCGGAAGGCTATTTTGTAAATAGCTTCTCGGCTATATTTGTCTCGTCAGCTCGACCTGTCTCGCGCCAACCTCAGCAGAAGGTCGACGCGATCTGGCGGTAGCTAAATGTCTGCAACATGGCAGTGCGGCAGCTCCCGCTTCTGGCGCACAGCCCACCCACCAACCCCTCCAAGACCCCGCGCCGCTTAAACCCCCACCCCCTCATGTGATCGCGCGAAGGCGCGCTGGTAGGCGTCGCGCGAGGTGGTACGGGTGAGGTAGGTCTGTTCGGCGTCGGTGAGGGTGAAGCCGGCGTGGTTGGCGGCCAGTCTCAGGGCGTAGCTCACCGAGATGTCGGCGGAGGTGAACCGGTCCCCGGCCATGTAGGGCGCGGCGGCGAGCTGTCGCCTGACCAGCATCAGCCGCCGCTCGACGCATTCGCGGGCCCAGC
>JAHUZY010000415.1 GCA_019264505.1 Phenylobacterium sp.
CCGAAGAGCGGCAGGATGTCCGCGACCGGGTGATCTATGTCCTCTCGACCCAAGGCGCCCCGGGGTTCCGGACTCTGGCGCGTCTGCATGATGTGGGCTTTGGGCCCTTCGGCGATCCCATCGAGAGTTCGCCCATCGACCCGCGGGAGCTGAAGGGCCGCCCGCCGCCGGCCGCGGCGACGCTGTTCACCCGCAATGACGTGGACGTCTATCTGTTCAACTACCTCGCCGCACAGAGCGGCGATGTGGCCGGCTTCGTCATGCTCAAGGACTTCGAGCGCTCCTCCACGGGTCGGGCGTCCCTGGGGGCCGACGCCCAGGCCAAGGCCAAGCGCTGGACGCCGCCCTTCGAATTCTATCCCCCCCAGGCGCCGGAATCCGGCGTGCCCCTCTCTGATGAGAGCCTGCGAGCCGGCGAGGCCGAGGCCGCCGCCCTGGCGAGGGTGGACGAACTGCCCTTCGTGCATGTGGGCCACGCCCTGGCCTTCCTGCGGGTGACCGACAAACCGGCCGTCACCAAGGCCAGCCTCTCGGCGACCGAGATCCAGGCCTTCCAGGCCATGCTGGGCCGCCCGGCCACGGGGCGTCTGTCGAGCCTGGAAGAGGTCCGCGCCATCCAGTACGCGGCTGTCAACGGCCAGGCCCGCTCCCAGCTCACCCTGGCGGTCATGTACGCCGAAGGTGTGGGCGTGCCGCGGGACTACGCCCGGGCCTTCTACTGGTTCTCCCAGGCCGACCGGCAGGGCAACGCCGAGGCCAAGTACGCCATGTCGACCTTCTTCTCCCTCGGGATGGAGGGGGTGGCCGACCAGGATAAGGCGAGCGCCGTGGTCTATCAGATCGATGCGGCGCTGGCCGGCTTCAAACCCTCCGCTCAAAGGCTGCGCGAGCTCCTGGCTCAGGTCTCCCGCGCGCCGCGAACCTGACAAAGGCGCAACGACGGTGACTGCTCAACCTCTGCGGCCCGGCCGCCTGCTCCCTCTGATTGGCGCAGCCTGCGCGGTCCTGGCCCTGTCCCTGGGCGGACCGGCCCAGGCCTATCCCGACGCCCGGGTGGACGCGCAGATCCGGCCGAACTTCGGCGGCCTGATCACCCCGCCGCTGCGCTCGCCCTACCGGCCCAACCAGTGGCGCAAGCCCGACCACAAGCCCAAGCGGCCCTATCCGCACCCCAGCCGGCCGCATCCCCCGCTGCAGGGGGGCTATCTCAACAGCCTGAGCATCGACTGCGCCGACCCCAATCTCGGCCCCTATCCGGTGTCTGACGCCCTCTGGGCCCTGGCCGATGGCGGCGTGCTGTTCATCCGCGCCCGGGGCGGCGTGTGCCGCGAGACCCTCTATATCGACCGCCCGGTGACCATCATCGGTGAGGGCGCGCCGGCTTTCGCGACGGGGCCTGAGCCCCAGCCGGCCCGCCTTTCGCCGCCGGCCGGGGCGCCCTGCATCCGCGTGGCGCCGGGGACCCGCGGCGTCGAGATCCGCGACATGGTCATCGAAGCCGACCAGGGCGGGCGCAGCGCCTGCATCGAGGCCGTCGACGCCGAGATCGCCCTGGTGAACACCTATGTCCGCTATGCGGGCGAGGCCGCAGCCATCTTCGTCTCCGGCGGTCGCCTGGTGGGCCGCCAGAGCACCATCGAGGCGCGCACCAATGACGCGGCTGTCCTGGTGGACACCGCCACCCTGGACTTCACCCAGGTGCGCATCGCCGCCGACGTGCGCGGTCTCGACATCACGCCTGCGGCTGGCGAGAGTCGCCTGCTGCAGGTGGGCGTGGTCGCCGAGGGCGGGACCCTTCCGGGCTCCACCGGGGTCACGGTCCGGGGCCTGCGCAGCGGCGGCGGCAAGCTGGTGGTGCGCAACTCCTATGTGGGCGGGTGGATCACCGGGCTCTATGTGGATCGCGGCGCCAAGCTCGAGCTGATCCGCAGCCGGGTGCGCGCCCGGCGGGGCATCATCTCCGACTGGGGTGAAGTGGTGGTGCGAGAGTCGGCCGTCTGGGGCGACGAGTACGGCGGTTACTTCGCCGGCGGGGCGCCGGTGATCGAGCACAACCGGTTCGGCGGCCCGCGGGGCGGCCTGATGTTCGACAGCCAGACGCGCCCGGCCTTCGCGCCCAACTACCTCTACGCCAGCGACCAGTGCGACCCCTACGCCCAGCCCCAAGGACTGTACTGCCAGTCCTTCGGCGCGGGGCCATTGCAGGCCTTTGCGGCGCCTGACGCTTACGGGCCGCCGGCCTACGGCCCGCCCTCCTATGGCTGGACCCAGGATGGCTATGATCGGGGCTACCAGCTCGATGGGGCCCCGGTCGCCTTGCCGCCGCCGCCGCCGCCGACCCGCCGGGGGTTGTTCGGACGCCCGGCCTACTGAGCTGCGCGATCGCCTACTGGGAGTCGAAGAAGGCCTCCGGCCCCTCAACCTCGACCAGCCGGCCCTTGCGAATCTCCAGGAAACGGGTGGCCGCCGTGCGCGTGAAGTGGCGGTCGTGGGAGACGAACAGGCAGGTGGTCTCGGCCTCTTCCAGCTCGCTCTCCAGGGCCTCCTGACCCTCGATGTCCAGATGGTTGGTGGGCTCGTCCAGCAGATAGAGATTGGGACGGGCGAGCTTCAGCCGCAGGAAGATCAGCCGCGCCCGCTCCCCGTGGCTGAGGTCGCCGATCGGGCCGCCGACCCGGGCGTGTGAGAAGCCGGCCTTGGCCAGCAGGGCGTTGGTCTGTGTCGTGGTCGCCGCCTCGGCGCTGGCCACATAGTCGAACAGGCTCATCCTCAAGGGCAGGTCGCGCATGGCCTGGTCGAAATAGACCATGCGAATGGCCGGGTTGAAGCGGATAGGGGCGGCCCCGTCATAGTGGATCTGGGCGGGGTCCCAGGCACGGGCGAGCGCGTTCAGCAGCATCGACTTGCCGGCCCCATTGACCCCCAGGACGGCGATCCTGTCGCCCACCGCCACATTCAGCCGGTCGATCCGATAGAGCTCACGCCCGTCCGGCGCAGCGACGGCGACGCCGGCCAGGCGCAGGGCGACCTTGGCGTCCATCTCGCCCTCGCCGAGCTCCAGCCGGCGCTCCCGGCTAACATGGGTTTCGGTCTGGCCAGCCTCGATGCGCGCGATCCGCTTTTCGGTAGCCTTGGCGCGCTTGTGGAACTTGTCGTTCAGCACCCCCCATTGGCGGTAACGGGCGGCGACGGCCTCCAGCCGGGCGATCTCCTTGGCCTCCAGCTTGCGCCGGGCGGCGTCGGCGGCGTCCCGGGCCATCAGTTCGGTGCGGGCGGCCACGAAGGGCAGGGCGAAGCTGCGCGCCCCGTCCGAGCGCAGGAATACCGTCCGGCTGGTGGTCCGCTCCAGAAAGGCACGGTCGTGGCTGACGATCAGCATGGGCAGGCGTCGCTCCGCCCCCAGCCACCGCTCCAGCCGGTTGATATTGGCCAGGTCCAGGTGGTTGGTGGGCTCATCCAGGATCAGCAGGTCCGGCTCGGCCAGCCGCACCGCCGAGGCGATCAGGAACAGCCGGCGCCAGCCGCCACTGAGCGACGAGAACCGGGCCTCCGCCAGTTCGACCGGAATCTCGAACTCGTCCAGCAGGACGTCGATGCGCCAGTCCTCCGAGCCGTCCTCGGGCAGGGCGGTGGCCAGCACTTCCCGGGCGGTGAGACCCAGCAGGTGGTCGGGCGCCTCCTGCGGCACATAGCCCACCTTCAATCCCCGCGAGCGGATGATCTTGCCGCTGTTGAGCTCCAGCTCGCCGGTCAGGCACTTGAGCAGGGTGGACTTACCGGCCCCGTTCTCGCCCACCAGGGCTGTGCGGGCGGCGTCCAGGGCGAAGGTGACGCCCTCGAAGATCTTCGTCGCGCCATAGTAGAAGCTAGCCGCCTCGACGCCCAGCACCGCTGCGGCCCCCGCCATTTCGCCCTCCCGGCTTGGCTTCGTTTCGGGCGCATCTAACGGTCTGCGGCCGGCGCCGCCCAGCCTAAAGCGGAATCCGCAGGCGCGGCGCAAACGAAAGACCCCC
>JAHUZY010000427.1 GCA_019264505.1 Phenylobacterium sp.
GGCCCCCGCCCCTGCCGCCGGCCTCGGGCGTGGCCGTGCTGGTGGAAAGCGAAGGGGGCGGTAAGGCCGCCCTGCTGGTCGAGGCCATCCAGGGCCAGCGCCAGGTGGTCATCAAGAGCCTGGAAGCCAACTACCAGCACATCCACGGGGTCGCCGCGGCGCCCATCCTGGGCGATGGCCGGGTGGCGCTGATCCTGGATGTCGACGCCCTGGTGACGACCTCGCGCCGCAAGGCGCCCCGTATCGAGAAGCGAATGGCGGTTTGACCATGACTGACACCGTGACCCAAGGCGTCGCCCAGCGGCGCGAACTGATCGCGTTCCGCATCGGCGACCAGGAGTTCTGCGTCGACATCATGTCGGTGCGGGAGATCCGTGGCTGGGCGCCGGCCACCCCGCTGCCGCGCACCCCCTCCTTCGTGAAGGGCGTCATCAACCTGCGCGGCGCGGTCCTGCCGATCATCGACCTGGGCGCCCGGCTTGGCCTGAACACCTCCGAGCCCACCGCCCGTCACGTCATCATGGTCGTCCATATCGGCGAGCGGACCATCGGCCTGCTGGTCGATGCGGTGTCCGACATCATCAATATGAGCGACGACCTGGTCCAGCCGACCCCGGACGTGGCCAGCGACCAGGTGAAGACCTTCGTCAAGGGCCTGTTCGCCCTCGACGGCCGCATGGTCAGCCTGATCGCCCTGGACCGCGTCCTGCCCGAGACAGAAGCCGAGGCGGCATGACGCAGACCCCGGACTCCCGGCGCGGCGCGAAAAACGAAGGTCTGGTCGACGGCGAATTCCTGCTGACGGCCGAGGACTTCCGCAAGATCGCCCAGATCCTGCACTCCTATGCCGGCATCGCCCTGAACGAGGGCAAGGCTGCGCTCGTCTATTCGCGCCTGGCCAAGCGTCTGCGCACGCTCGGCCTGCGGAACTTCCGCGAGTATTGCGCCCTGGTGGAGGACGTCGACGCCCTGGACGAGCGCCAGGCCATGATGGCCGCGCTCACCACCAATGTGACGCGCTTCTTCCGCGAGCCGCACCACTTCGACCACCTGCGCGACCAGGTGATGCCCGAGCTCGCCGCCCGCGCCCGGGCTGGCGGTCGGGTGCGCATGTGGTCGGCCGCCTGCTCCAACGGCCAGGAGCCCTACTCCATGGCCATCACCCTGCTGTCGGTCCTGCCTGAGGCCGCCAAGCTGGACGTGAAGATCCTGGCCACCGACATCGACCCCAACATGGTCGCCGAGGGCAAGGCCGGCTGCTACCGCGAGGACTCCGTCTCGCCGGTCCCGCTGGAGCTGCGCCGGCGCTGGTTCGAGAAGGTGCAGGCCGCCGACGGCCGCATCTGGTCGGTCTCGCCCGAGCTGCGGGACCTGGTGTCCTTCCGTGAGCTGAACCTGATCGGCGACTGGCCCATGCGCGGCCGGTTCGACGTGATCTTCTGCCGCAATGTGGTGATCTATTTCGACGAGCCCACGCAGGAGCGGATCTGGAGCCGCTTCGTCCCGGCCATGAATCCGGGGGGCACCCTCTATATCGGCCATTCTGAGCGAGTCAGCGGCCCGGCTGTCTCCACCCTCGAGACCGCCGGCCTGACCACCTATCGCTTGAGGACCAAGCCATGACCGTCCGCGTACTCATCGTCGACGACTCGGCGACCATGCGCAGCCTCATCGCCGCCACCCTGCGGCAGGACCCCGAAATCGAGGTCCTCGGCTTCGCCAATGATCCCCTGGAAGCCCGGGACGCGATCAAGCGCCTGAACCCCGACGTCATCACCCTGGACGTCGAGATGCCGCATATGAGCGGCCTCGACTTCCTCGAGAAGATCATGCGCCTGCGGCCCATGCCCGTGGTCATGGTCTCCACCCTGACCCAGGCCGGGGCCGACGCCACCCTGTCGGCCATGGAGCTCGGCGCCGTCGATTGCGTCGGCAAGCCCGGCGCCGGCAATACGGCCTCGGAAGCCTTCGCCGACCTCGCCGAAAAGGTGAAGGCCGCCGCCCGCGCCCGGGTTCGCCCCTTCTCCGGCCCGGTGGTCCGCGCCGAGGAGAACCGCACCTATCGGGCCGAGGACATCATCGTCGCCATCGGCTCCTCCACGGGCGGGGTCGAGGCGCTGATGACGATCCTCTCGGCCTTCCCGGCCACCTGCCCGCCGACCGTCATCACCCAGCACATGCCCGCGACCTTCACCAAGAGCTTCGCCGAGCGCCTCGACCGGGTGTCCGGCGCCAAGGTGGCCGAGGCCTGGGACGGGGCGCGCCTGGCGCCCGGTCACGTCTATCTGGCTCCCGGCGGCGCCGCCCACCTGGAGGTCACCGGAACCACCCATCCCACCTGCCGCCTGCGGGTCGATGAGCCGGTCAACGGCCATAGGCCTTCCGTGGACGTTCTGTTCGAGTCGGTCGCCCGGCTGAACCGTCCGTCCCTCGGCGTGATCCTGACCGGCATGGGCCGCGATGGCGCACAGGGTCTGCTGACCATGCGCAAGGCCGGCGCCCACACCCTGGGCCAGGATGAGGCCAGCTGCGTGGTCTATGGGATGCCCCGCGCCGCCCACGAGATCGGGGCAGTGGAAAAACAGTCGCCGCTTGCTCGCATGAGCGCGGCAATCCTTGGTCTATGCGCGGCGACCGAGCCGCAAAGGAGCGCCTGATGCCCGCCCCCGGAGCCATCAAGACCTTGATCGCTGACGATCAGCAATCCATGCGCTCGCTGATCCGCACCAGCCTGAACGCCCTGGGTATCAACCAGACGCGAGAAGCCGCCGACGGGGAGGACGCCCTGCGCGCCCTGCTGGCCCAGCCCGCCAATCTGGTGATCACCGACTTCAACATGCCCAAGCTGGACGGGCTGGGACTGCTGCGCGCCATCCGCGCCCACGGCCCCATCTCGAAGACCGCCGTCATCATGCTGACCGGCCGCGCCGACCGCGAGCTGGTGCAGCGGGCGGTGCAGTTCGGGGTCAACAATTATCTGGTCAAACCCTTCACGACCCAGACGCTGAAGGAAAAGATCGAAGCCGTTTTCGGGCCGCTTGAATGATCGTTGAAAACATCTCCCAGCGCGCCGGCAAGCGGGTCCATGTGGTCCAGGGCGAGCACTATGTCACCGGCGATCCGGAAATCACCCTGACCACCATTCTGGGCAGCTGCGTGGCCGTGTGCCTGTGGGATCCTGAGCGCGGCGTCGGGGGGATGAATCACTTCCTGCTGCCGGAGGGCAAGGCCGAGGGCGCCAATGAAGGCCGCCGGTACGGCGCCTTCGCCATGGAGCTCTTGATCAACGAACTTCTGCGTCTGGGCGCCCGTCGCGAGCGCCTGCAGGCCAAGCTGTTCGGCGGAGCCCGGATGTTCAGCGGCCTGTCGGATGTGGGCGCCTCGAACATCGCATTCGCCGAGCGCTTCATGCGCGACGAAGGCATTCCGGTGATGGGCACCAGCCTCGGGGGCTTCGGCGCCCGGCGGATTCAGTTCTGGCCGACCACCGGTCGGGCCCAGCAGAAGACCGTGACCGACACCCAGGAGCTGACCACCCTCAAGGAGGTCCCGAAGCCGGCCCCTGTGGTCGTCGACGACGGCGCCGTGGAGCTGTTCTGATGCGGCCCGGCCAGGTCGCCGTCCTCGCGCCGCCGCTCCTGGCCGCCCTGGCCGCGGAAATGGACCATGCCGGCGACCTGTGCGCCCGGCTGGAAGAGCTGGTGACCCGGCTGGCCGCGGCCGTGGAGGGCGAACCTCGGGAGCTGGCCCTCAGCGAGGCCCAGACTCTGGATGTCCTGACGCAGCACCTGTCCGCCGTGGCGATCTTCATGCGCGGCATGTCTGAGCAGTTGACCACCGCCCGCAACGTCGATCCCGACGCGGTGCTGGCCCTGGTGCCGCTCAGCGAGCTCGCAGGCCGACTTCGCGGCGTGCTCTACAACGCCAGCCAGATTCCGCCGGCGCCAGATGGCGCGTCTGGCGATCTTGATCTGTTCTGAGGCGGTGCGGTGAGCCTCCACCCAGATGTCCGGCTGAACCTGGCGCGCTCCAACGTCCTGCTGATCGACGACAACGAGCAGGCGCTGGAGGTGCTGGCCTCCATCTTCCGGGGCTTTGGCGTCCACCGGCAGGTGAAGTGTGGCTCGGCCGCCGACGCCCAGGCCGTGCTGCGTAGCCGTGAGATCGATCTGATCGTCTGCGACACCGTCATGCCCGACATGGATGGCTACGCCTTCGTGCGCTGGCTGCGCCGGGAAGGCCCGGAGGAGGCGCGGTTCGCCCCGGTGATCATGCTGACCGGCCACGCCGCCCGCTCGACCATCGAAAGCAGCCGCGATTGCGGCGCCAACTTCATCGTCTCCAAGCCCTTCACCCCGGAGGTCCTGCTGCAACGGATCTACTGGGTGGCCAAGGACGAACGCTCCATGGTCCGCAGCGACTCCTATGTCGGACCCGACCGCCGCTTCCGGAACGTCGGGCCTCCGCTCGGCGTCAAGGGCCGGCGCAAGGACGATCTGTCGGCCCACATCGGGATAGCCAAGGATCCGAACATGGACCAGGACGAGATCGACAACCTGCTGAAGCCGCAAAGGGCCGCCCTATGAGCGACGCCGAAATCTTCAAGGTTCGCAACCGTCTGGCCAATCACGTCAGCGAACCCGGCGGCATGACGGCGGGCATGGCCGGCACCCGCGCGGCCCGGGAGCTGGCGGCCCAGCAGGGCAAGTCCTATGAGGCGATCGGCGAGGCGCTGGAGACCCTGGAATGGCTCTGCCAGGACAAGGCCGCGCCGATGGATTCGGTCTATGACCTGTCCACCACCGTGCTCGATATCGCCGGGCTGTTCGATGACAAGCAGCTGTGCCGCGCCGCCTACAGCCTTTGCGAACTGGCCGATAAGCTCCGCACCCGGGGCGCCGCGGACTGGGCGCCGATCAAGATCCATGTGAACGGCATGCGGCTGATCTGGAACACCGCAGAGGCGGACCGCGAGGGTCTGAACGCCATGGTCGAAGGCCTCTGGAGCCTGACCGAACATCTGAGCATCGGCGACGGCGAGGCCGAGGCGCCGGCCGCCTGAGGGCAAGTTGTCGCCGGAAGCCGTGAAGGCCCCCGGCGACAAACCTTCGGCCGATCAGGCCTCGTTGGTGAAGATCACCGTGCCTGAGGCGGCGAACATGCCGCCCACCCCGTGACAGACGCTGATCTTGGCGCCGTCCACCTGGGCCGGCGCAATGCCGCGCATCTGACGCACGCTCTCCTGCAGGGCGTACATGCCGTACATCCCTGAGTGCATGTAGGAGAGCCCGCCGCCATTGGTGTTCAGCGGCAGCTTGCCGCCGATGGCGGTGTTGCGGCCATTGATGAAGTCCTTGGCCTCGCCCGGCTTGCAGAAGCCGAGGTCTTCCAGGCCGTAGAGCGGCAGGTGGGCGAAGGCGTCATAGATCATCAGGTGATCGACGTCGGCATGGCTGATGCCGGCCTCGTCAAAGGCCTTCTTACCCGAAACGCGGAAGGCCTTGGAGGTGGTGAAGTCCTCCATCTGGCTGACCATCGGCGTTTCCACGCTCTCGCCCGTGCCCAGCACATAGACCGGCTTCTGCGGGAAGTCCTTGGCCCGCTCGGCGCTGGTCAGGATGAGCGCGCCGCCGCCGTCGGTGACCAGGCAGCACATCAGCTTGCGGAACGGCCAGGCGATCATGTCGGAGTTCAGGACATCGTCGATGGTGATCGGGTCGCGATAGGAGGCGCGCGGGTTCTTCGCCGCCCACTCCCGCTGGATCACCGCCACATTGGCCAGGTCTTCCTCGGTCACCCCATAGGTCTTCATGTAGCGAAGCACCGGGATGGTGAACATGGTCGGCGGCGCGGTCACGCCATAGGGCATTTCGAACTGCCCCATCAGGCTGGACGGCGCACGGCCAAAGCCCCCGGCGCCGACCCGCGAACGGCCCGATTCGCCATGCGTGATCAGGACGGTGGTGCACAGGCCCGCATTGATGGCCGCGGCCGCATGGCGGACATGCAGCATGAAGGAGCAGCCGCCGACGCTGGTGCCATCGGCATAGGTGGGCGTGATCCCGAGGTACTGGGCCAGCTCCACCGGCGAGATGCCGGCGCAGGCCACGCCGTCGATATCGGTGGGCTTCAGGCCGGCGTCGGCCATGGCGTTCAGGGCCGCGTCAGCGTGCAGGCCGATCACGGACACGTCCGGAATCTTGCCCATCTTGGTGGTCTCGGCCGCGCCGACGACCGCAACGGATTTCTGCATCATGGTCGCCTTACCCCTTGGCCGGCTGGAAGAACGGCAGCGTGATGGTGTCGCTCATTTTCTCGAAGACGACCTCGAGCGGCATGTCGAGCACCAGGGCTTCCGGAGTCTGGGGGCAGCCGACGATGTTGGTCATCATCCGCGGGCCTTCCTCGAGCTGCACCACGGCGATGGCGTAGGGCTCAGTCCCCATGTCCGGGCGGGGACGATGGTTGATCACGTAGGAATAGAGGGTGGCGCGGCCGCTGGCCTTGAAGACCTCGACATTGCGCGAGCCGGTCTTGGGCGCGAACGGGCGCGGCGGGAAATAGGCTTCACCGGTCTCCTTGCAACGCTGGAGCAGAAGCTCCCCGTTGCGGGTCCCGTCCCAGAAATGCTGGGTCTCCGGAGTCGGCTCCGGCAAAATGCGAGGCGGCATAAGTCTCCATCCCTCAAACAATGTTTTCAAAAATCCCGGCCTCTTCCGGCCGAGCGGGCGCCAGAAAAGACGAGAGCGGCGCGCTTGTCGACCGGCTTAGAGCCCTGAGCCCGTTTCCTCCGACAACCAGCTCCCACTTATGGGAACGCGCCCTAGACCGGAGAGCCCGAAAGTCGCCGTCGGTCGCTGGCCGCCACCAGGGCGCGCCAGACCTGAGACTCAAGGGCCTTGGCGGCCGGATCATCCCGCCGCTCCAGCTCCGCATGCAGGGCGATCAGGGCCACCTTCAGCTCGCCATTGGCGCTCTGCAGGGCGCTGAGCCGCAGGTTCTCGTCGCGGCCCTGGGCCAGAGCCTCCAGCCAGCGACGGCGGGATTCCTCGCCCCAGACCTTCGCCCCGGCCGCAAGCAGGGCGCGGAGGTCGGCGTTTTCCTGGACCAGGATCTCGGCCGCCCCGTCCCACATTTCGGCGGCGAGACCCAGCAACAGGGCTGAGAGGCCGAGTTCGCCGGCCCGGTCGGCGGCCGGGACGTTGGGCGCGGCATTGCGGGCCACGCGGCCAGCCAGATCGGCCAGCACCTGGGAGACGGCAGGCGTCATAGGTGTCCCATCACTTTCAGGGCGGCGCGGTCCTGGGCGTCGATCAGGGCCCAGGCCGGATAGACCAGGATCGGGTCGCGATTGGCGCCGTCCAGCCAGGTCCGGGCGCTGGAGACCCAGATGGCCTGGCCCTTCACACAGGCGAACAGCTCCCACCATTTCAGCGCGTCCGGCGCGGCTGTGAGGCCGCTGGCGGCCTCCCAGGCGGCGACCGCCTCGTCCCGGGGCAGAAGGCCGCCGGGCTTGCCCTGGCCGAAGTACCAGACCGGATTGAAGCTCCAGCCCAGGTCCTCCAGCGGGTCGCCGAGATGGCACATTTCCCAGTCGAGGACGCCGTGAATGCCGCCCTGGGTGTCATAGAGAAAGTTGCCGGTGCGGTAGTCCCCGTGCACCACCGCCACCTTCTGGGCCGGCGGCGGCGGATTAGCCCGCAGCCAGCGGATGGCCGCCCGGATCACCGGCAGGGGCTCGGTCTCGTCGGCGTCCAGCACCCCTTCCCAATGGTCGAGTTCGCGAAGCCAGACATCTTCGGCCCGGGTGGCCGGCAGCACAGCGGCCAGCCCCAGCGCTGTGGGATCGGCCCGGGCGATCTGGCCCAGGATCGTCCATTTGCGCCGCCCGAGCGCCGGCAGGTTCTCCTGATAGGGCGCCGTCCACAGGGGTCCGGTCCCGGCCTGGAAGCCGGCGATCTCGGCGGCCACGAAGAAGGGGCTTCCGAGGGCTGTGTCCCCCTCCTCCAGCCAGAGCATCTCCGGCACCGGCACCTCGCCGCCGCGGAAGGCCCGATAGGCCTCGAACTCCACACGCCGTTCGGTGTCGATCAGGCTGTCGGCCGGATCGCGGCGCAGGATCAGCCCCCGGCGGCGGGCCTCCCCGCCTTCGGTCCAGACCAGGGTGAAGCGATAGGTCTGGCGCGAGGCGCCGCCGGTGATCCGGGCGATCTCGGTGACCGCCACGTCCTGCGCCTGCGGCATCCTCGCCGCGGCATAGGCGCCCAGTCGCTGGACGAGCTCAGCCTCCTCCATGCTCAGCTCATCTTGAAGCGGATGGGCAGGGTCTTGGGCCCGTTGACGAACACCGCCTGGGACATCTGCGGTTCGCCGGCCAGCTCGAGGGACTCCAGACGCGGGATCAGCTCCTCCCAGAGGATGCGCATCTCCATCTTGGCCAGGTGCTGGCCCAGGCACAGGTGCGCGCCATAGCCGAAGGCCAGATGCTTGTTGGGCTTGCGGTCGACCCGGAAGGCCTGGGGATCTTCGAACACCGCCTCGTCGCGGTTGCCGGACGCGTAGCAGAGCATCAGCCAGTCCTGGGCCGCCAGATCCCGACCGCCCATCTGGGTCGGCTCGGCGACGGTGCGCATGAAGGTCTTCACCGGGGTGGTCCAACGGATGGATTCGTCCACCAGGCCCGCGATCAGCGACGGATCAGCCTTCAGCTTGGCCAGTTCGGCGGGGTTCTCGGCCAGGCCCCAGATGGCCCCGCCGGTGGAGGAAGAGGTTGTGTCGTGGCCGGCGGTGGCGACGATGATGTAGTAGCTCATCGCCTCGAACTCGGAGATCGGCTGGCCGTCGATCATGCTGTTGGCGATGACGCTGGACAGGTCGTCGGTGGGGTTGGCCCGCCGGTCGGCCGACAGCTTGCGGAAATACTCGAAGAAGTCGGTGATGACCCCAGGGGTCAGCTTGGCGCCGGGATCGACCTCCTCCTTGCGGGCCAGTTCGGGGTCGGCGGCGCCGAACAGCTCCTGGGTCAGCATCAGCATGCGCGGCTCGTCTTCCCGCGGCACGCCCATGATTTCCATCACCACCCGCAGGGGATAGTGCAGCGCCACCTCGCGGACGAAGTCGCATTGGCCCCCGGTGGCGGCCATCTGTTCCACGGCGGCCTTGGCCACACCGCGGATCCGGTCCTCCATGGACCGCAGGTTCTGCGGCATGAACCAGGCCTGGGTGAGCGCCCGGTATTTGTGGTGATCGGGCTCGTCCATGTGGATCAGGGTGCGCAGCAGATGCGGGCTGCCGCCGGTCATCTCCCGGATCTTGGCGTCGGTCTCCTGATTGACGATGGTCGGCGACTTGGCGCCGTTCAGGAACAGCGCATTTTGCCGGCTGATCTCCAGGATGTCGGCGTGGCGCGTGGCCACCCAGAAGGGCTCATAGCCGGCCGGCTCAGCCCGCCCGAAAGCGTTGTTGGCCCGCAGCCAGGCATAGGTTTCGTGGATGCGCCCGTCGGCATAGGCCTTGGGGTCCACCAGAGTCTGCGCATGTTCATCGGGTATGCGCACATTTGATTCAGTCATGATCGCCCTTGCGGACGGCCATACGTTGCGGAATGCTTACCCAGGGGCAGCAATTTCGTTCCGTAACGTTAGGACGCCGACGCCTCCCTTGCCTTGTTCTACTTGAACAATTGATACTGCCAGCACAGGCGACGTCGCAATACCGACAATCAAACCGCTGTAGAAATTGCGTCCGGAGGAACCGCCCATGCTGACCAAGGCCGACGACTTTCCTATCCACCAGACGCCGGAGCCGGTGGCCCATGCGGGCACGGACCGGAACTTCTACGACCGCTACTTTTTCAATGGCTACAGCCCGGACGGGGCGACCTATTTCGCCGTGGCCTTCGGGGTCTATCCGCACCTGAACATCGCCGACGCCCATTTCAGCGTCATCCGCGATGGGGTGCAGCACTGTGTGCACGCCTCCAAGGTCCTGCATTCCGAACGGCTGGATCTTCAGGTCGGGCCCATCTCCATCACCGTCATTGAGCCGCTGCAGACCCTGAAGGTGACGGTGAAGGACGGCGAGGGTCTGGCCTGCGAGATCACCTTCAGCGGCCGCGCCTTCCCCATCGAGGAGCCGCGCTTCACCCGCCGCATCGGCCCGCGGGCCTTCATGGACTATACCCGCCTGACCCAGAACGTCCGCTGCACGGGCTGGATCGAGGTCGACGGGGTCCGCCAGGACCTGCCGGCAGGGACCGTGGGCTCCCGCGACCGCTCCTGGGGCATCCGCCCGGTGGGGGCGCCCGATCCCCAGCCGCCGGTCCCCATGACCATGAGCGGCTTCTTCTGGCAGTGGACCCCGCTGAACTTCGCCGACCGCAGTATCTTCTTCCACGTCAACGCCGACCCGGACGGGAGCGCCTGGAACACCCGGGCGGTGATCCTGCCCGACGGGGCGCCGCAGGGCGGCGGGTTTCACACCGCCGCGGCGCGGATGACGGGGGTGGAGCTGATCCCCGGGACACGGCACGCCCAGGGCGGGGTGCTGGAAATCCCCTCTGAAAGGGGTCTCATAAGGGTCAATTTCGAGCCATTTCTGACCTTTTTGATGCGCGGAATCGGCTATTCCGGCGCCTGGCGGCACGGCGCCTACAAGGGTGAGCTGGTGGTCGAGCGTGAGGACATCGACCTGGCCAGCGCCAATATGGGCGCGCCCGAACATGTCCATATCCAGGCCCTGTCCCGGGTGACCCTGACCACGCCAGGCGAGGCGCCGCAGGCTGGGCTCGGCGTCTTCGAACAGCTGATCGCCGGACCCTATCAGCCCTACGGCCTGAGCTGAGGGTCTTGCCAAGGGGGCCTTCGCCTGATCGGGTCAGGGTCCATCAAGGACGGAGGCGACCATGCGGCGGTTTCTGGCACAGATGTTCGGCGCATCGCTGGCGCCGGCGGCGCCTGCGACAGCCCCGCCCCAGCGCGAAGCCGGTTATGCCGAGCGGACCTGGACCTCCGGCGACGGCCTGAGCCTGTGGGCCCGGGACTATGGCGGCGGGTCGGGGCCAGCGCGGCTGCCGGTGATCTGCATCCACGGCCTGACCCGCAATTCCCGGGATTTCGAAGACGTGGCGCCGGTGATCGCGGCGGCGGGCCGCCGGGTCCTCGCCCTGGACGTGCGGGGCCGCGGCCGCTCGGCCTATGACCCCAACCCCACCAACTACAACCCGGCCGTCTATGCCGGCGACGTGGCGAGCCTGATGGGCGAGGCTGGGATCGCCCGGGCCATCTTCCTGGGCACGTCCATGGGCGGGCTGATCACCATGACGCTCTCGACCCTGCGACCGGATCTGATCGCCGGCGCCATCCTCAACGACATCGGCCCGGAGATCGCCACTGAGGGGCTGACCCGGATCGGCGGCTATGTGGGCTCAGGCGAGCCGGCGGCCAGCTGGGCCGAGGCCGCCCAGCGGACCCGGGCGATCAACGGCTCGGCCCAGCCGCACCTGACCGAGGCCGACTGGGACCGGTTCGCGAGGCGCACCTGGCGGGAGGCGGCGCCCGGCAAGCTGGTGCTCGACTATGACCCAGCCATCGCCCAGGCCTTCGCCGTCGCCCCGGCCGGCACGCCGAGCCCGGACCTCTGGCCGCTGTACATGGCGCTGGCCATCAACCGGCCGATGCTGCTGGTGCGCGGCGGCGCCTCCGACCTGCTGGCCGAGGGCACGGCGGCGCGGATGCAGGCCCTGGCCCCGCAGCTGCGCCGGGTGGATATCGACGGTGTCGGCCATGCGCCCACCCTGGAGGAGCCGGCGGCCCGCCGGGCGATCGCCGACTTCCTGGCCGACGCGCCCTAAGTCCCTAGCGTTCGACCACGTCGCCTTTCATGGGGGCGAGTTTGGCCAGCAGCCGGTTCTGGGCGCGGAAAGGAACGCCGGCGGCGTCCATGGCGCCTTGCAGATTCTCCACCAGGGCGTTGAACTCGGCGGTGGTGACCCCAAGGTCCTTGTGGGATGAGGCCATGTCGCGGCCGGTATAGGCGCAAGGCCCGCCGAGGATGAAGCAGACCTGCTCTTTCAGGGTGCGGCGCAGGCGCACCAGATCGGTAGGCTTGAAGATCTCCTCGAGCCGGGGATCTCGCACCGAACGATCGACCAGATCATCGACGATCCGGCTAACCCCGTCTGCGCCGCCGAAGGCCTCGAACACCGCCCCGTCGGCCAGGGGCCTCGCGCCGGCGTTGGCGTTATCGACGGCGTAGGGGTCGATGGCCGTCTCGCCCGGCTGCGCCCACGGGGTCGGCTGGGCGGCGGCGGGCGACGCCAGGACAAGCAGGGCGCTAAGGGTGAGTCCGAAGGTTGAGCGCATCAGAAGCCCGCCTGGATGGAGAGATAGAGGCCGCGCTGATCCTCGAAGGTGGCGATGTCGCCGAGATCGGCATAGGCGGCGGTGATGGAGAGGTTCTTGTTCACGGCATAGGCGGCGAACAGGTCGAACCAGTCGTCCTCCCGGGCGAAGCCAAGATTGTCGGGCTTGGTCCGGTACTCCGCTCCGACCAGCAGTCGTTTGCTGAGCAGCACCCCGGCCGAGCCCTCGAACTGCAGGCTGTAGTCGTCCTTGCGGTCGCCGCCGAAGCCCAGGAGACCGCCCTGGTTAGCCCGGGTGGCGCGGACCGTCCCGTTCAGCAGCACACTGTGATCCAGCAGGATCTTGGTGGCGGCCACATAGTAGTCGACGCCCTCATGGTCCCGTCCGCCGATGGCGGCGATCACCCCGGGCTGGTTGTTGGATTTCCACTGGGCGCCGATGGCCACCTGCGGCGTCCAGCGGTCCTGGTCATAGACCGCGTCGCCCAGGACGCGCAGCTTGGCGCCCAGCACGTCCTGCCGGAAGGTGAACCCCTGCCCCAGGCCAAGCTGTGCGCCAGTCGCGCCGGTGTCGAAGGTCTGGCGGGCGTAGGACAGCTCCAGCCGGTCCTGCAGGCCAAGGGCGATGCCGCCCGAGCGGAACTGGTAATCCGGCAGGTCGACGACGGTGGCGTGGACATTGGCCCCCACCTGGCCCGGGCTGCCATAGCCGGTGATCAGCGCCCAGGGCGCCAGGCCGCCGCCGCCGGCGCCTTCGACGCTGGAGACGCCCCCGGTCAGCAGGAGCTTGCCGCTACGATCCGTGTCCTGCGCCCCGGCGCCGCCTGCTGTAAAGACGAGCCACAGGCCAGTGACCGCCGCCAATCGTCTGAACAAGGGACCCCCAGAGACATTCCGTGGCGCCGAATTGCGCGCCTGATCTCACCTTTTCGCAGGGGAAGGGTTTATGAATTATTCACCACGCCAGCGACCAGACTTCTCCGTCGCCAGGATCGGCTTCGTCGCGCAAGTATAGCCGCTCGAAGACCTCCATAGGTGGTGCGAAATATACGCCTCATCCGAAAGATTAGTGATGCCCCCGGCCCGCCTTTGTCTCGCCAGCCTTCTGGCCTTCACCCTCAGCGCCGTCGCCGCCCAGGCCGCCGATCTGCAGATCACCGTGACCAATATGGCCGGAGCGCCGGTTCGCGATGCGGTCGTGACCGCCAAACCCTCGGCTGGAGGCTGGGCGGTCAACAGCCGCACGGCGTTCACGTGGAACTACGAGATGGTCCAGCACAACATCATCTTCGACCCGCACGTGTTGGTCGTGCCCACCGGCGCCGAGGTGACCTTCCCTAACCGGGACAAGGTGCGCCACCATGTCTATTCGTTCTCTCCGGCCAAGACCTTCGAGATCAAGCTGTATGGCCGCGAGGAGAACCGGAAGGTGCTGTTCGACAAGGCCGGCGTCGTCTCGCTGGGCTGCAACATCCACGACGGCATGATCGCCTATGTCTTCGTTTCCGACACGGTGCATGTGGCCAAGACCGGCGCTGACGGGGTCGCTGTCCTGCGCGGCCTGCCGGCGGGAGCGGCGCGGGTGGCGATCTGGCAGCCGAAGCTTCGCGCCCCTGGCGGCCAGAAGGTGCAGTCGGTGACTCTGCCCGCGCAGGGCCTGATGCGTCAGACCGTGGCGGTCAACGTCCGGCCCTGAGCCCGTCCTTCAGGCCGACTGGCGGGTGCGCAGGGCGTCATCGGCCAGGAAGCCGCCCAGGGCCTCAAGGGTCATGGGTCTGGCGATCAGATAGCCCTGGGCGCTGTCGCAGCCCAAGGCCCCCAGCAGGGCGAAGACCGCTTCGGTCTCCACCCCTTCGGCGACCACCTTCATGCCCAGGCCGTGGGCCAGGTCGATGGTGGAGCGCACGATCAGGGCGTCGCGGCGGCTGTCGGCCAGGCCGCTGACCAGGGCGCGGTCGATCTTCAGCTCATGGCCGCGGATCTGTTTCAGATAGGCCAGCGACGACAGGCCCGAGCCAAAGTCATCGATGGAGATCTCGATGCCCGCCTCGGCGAACCGGTCGATGATCTTGAGGGCCAGATCGGGGTTTTCGATGACCGCCGTTTCGGTGATCTCGAAGCACAGGCGCCCGCGGGCCTTGGCGGCGGCGGCCAGGGCGAAGTCGGCGAAGTCGCTGTCCCCCAGCAGGCGGCCCGACACATTGACGGAAAAAGCCAGGTCGTGACCCAGGTCGAGCAGGACGCCCTGGTCCTCGATCGCCTGGGTGATCACCCAGTCGGTCAGAGCGCGGATATGGCCGGTCTCCTCGGCCATGGGAATGAACAGGTCAGGGCGGATCAGGCCACCGTCCTCCCGACGCCAGCGGATCAGGCTTTCGACCGCGTTCACCTGACCGGCCCGCAGATCAAACTTGGGCTGGTGATGCAGCAACATATGTCCCGACTGGATAGCGCCCAGCATCCGGCTCATCAGGGCCAGGGAGGCCGACGGGTCGCCATAGGCTGCGGCGTCGAAGGTCGCGACCTTGGCCCGGGCGGCGCGGGCCTGGTCCAGGGCGATATTGGCCCGGTCCACGGCGAGCGCGCTGGATTGATCCTCCAGCGGCGCCAGGCCGAGGGTCAGCTCCACATCGATGGTCTCCCCCTCCACGGAGATGGGGGACTGCAGGAGGTCGAGAAGCTGCCCAGCCTCCACCAGGGCCTTATCGGCGTCGGCTGAGTCCAGGATCAGGCCCAGGGCCTCGCTGGAGACCCGAGCGGCGTGGCCGTGCGGCGCGGTGGCCTGGAGGCGCTCGCCGATCTTCCGGACCATGTCCCCGGCCAGCCGGTAGCCGATGGCGTTGCGGATATGGGCGAAGCGTTCGATGCCGACCACGGCGACATAGATGTCCCCGCCAGCCGGCGCGCGCCCGGCCTGGTCCAGCGCCTGCTCCAGGGCCCGACGGTTGGGCAGACCCGTCTCGCTGTCATGCATGGCCATGTGGAGGATCCGCCGCTCGCGCTCACGGATCTCGTCGGCCATGGTGTTGAAGCTGGCGGCCAGCCGGCCGATTTCATCGTCGCCGGCGGCGTCCACATGGGCGTCTTCCCCGCGGCTGAGGCGCTGGGCGGCGAGGTCAAGGTCGGCGATCGGGCGGGCGAGGCTGGCGGCCAGCATCCAGCTGCCGCCGGCCATGATGACGAGGCCGGCAAAGCCCAGGACCGCCAGCCACGCCATCAGGGCGTGATAGGGCGCCAGCGCCAGACGCAGGGGATAGGAGAGGACCAGGACCGTCCGGTCGCCGGGGATCAGGGCCGGCAGGGTCTTCACCACGGCCAGCGACCGCTGGCCTTGCGTCTGCATCACGCGCACGGCGCGCTCACGCGCCTCCAG
>JAHUZY010000088.1 GCA_019264505.1 Phenylobacterium sp.
GGCGACGGCTGCGAAGGCAAGTCGTCCCACGCAATCACCTTTAAGCCCCCGAAGCACCCCTGTAGCGACGGGATGGCCCCCTGTCACCCCGCCGTCTTCGCCCATTTGTTGGGCGCCCGGCGCCTGAATTTGCGCCGCGGACGTTCCAGGGCGACGCTGACGCCCGCAGTGTCTAGGCTCAGGCGACGGCTTGCGGTTTCGAGGACGTGAGCGGGTGGAGTAGGGCGTGGCGACAGCGCAGAGATCCGAAGAGATCGACCGGGCCTTGGCCCAGGCGGCCGCCGAAACGGCGGCCAAGGCGGACGCGAAGCCGCCGTATGACGAAATGCACGCCCCTGATGGCTCGGTCAGGCCGCATTTCGCCGTCATGGCGCGGCGGCTGGCGGCCCTCGGACCTGGCGAGCTGGACGAGCGGCAAAGAACGCTGGAGCGGTTCTTCCTGCTGCAGGGGATCACCTTCACCGTCTATGGGGCCGAAAGCTCCACCGAGCGGATCATCCCCACCGACCTGCTGCCGCGGATCATCCCCGCAGACGAATGGGCGCGGATCGAGACCGGCCTGGTGCAGCGGCTGCAGGCCCTGAACCTGTTCCTCGCCGACATCTATGGCGAGCGGATGATCCTCAAGGACGGGGTGGTGCCGCGGGAGCTGGTGCTGGGCGCGCCCTCTTATCGTCGGGAAATGCAGGGGCTTTATGTCCCCCATCAGGCCTACGCCAATGTCTGCGGCAGCGACCTGATCCGGCAGGAGGATGGGGAGTACGCGGTCCTGGAGGACAATCTGCGGGTGCCGTCCGGCGTGTCCTACATGCTGGCCAACCGTGAGGCCTCCAAGCGCACCTTCCCCGGCACCTTCCGCCTGGCCGGGGTCCGACAGATCGACCGTTATCCCGATCTGCTCCTCACCACCCTGCGCAGCATGGCCGAGTGGCGGCCCAACCCCCAGGTCGTGGTGCTGACCCCTGGGGTCTACAACTCGGCCTATTACGAACACGCCTATCTCGCGCGGCTCATGGGCGCCCCCCTGGTCGAGGGCCGCGACCTCGTGGTCCATGACAACATGGTCTACATGCGGACCACCACCGGCCTGCGGCGGATCGACGTGATCTACCGTCGGGTGGACGACGATTTCATCGACCCCCTCACCTTCCGCCGGGATTCCTCCCTGGGCGTGCCCGGCCTGTTCAACGCCTATCGGGCCGGCACCGTGGTGATGTGCAACGCGCCCGGCACCGGCGTGGCCGATGACAAGGCGGTCTATGCCTATGTCCCGGAGATCATCCGCTACTATCTGGGCGAAGAGCCGATCCTGCCCAATATCGAGACCTTCCTCTGCCGCGAGCCGGCGCAGATGAGCCACGTGCTGGCCAATCTCGACAAGCTGGTGGTCAAGGCGGTCGGCGCCTCAGGCGGCTACGGCATGCTGATCGGCCCCCACGCCAGCGCCGCCCAGCGCGAAGAATTCGCCCAGGCGATCAAGGCCGACCCTGAGAACTACATCGCCCAGCCGACCATCCAGCTTTCTACCGCGCCCTGCCTGATCGATGGCGAGGTGGACGCCCGCCATGTGGACCTGCGGCCCTTCATCCTGTCCGGGGAAAAGATCACCGTCACGCCGGGCGCCCTCACCCGAGTGGCCCTGCGCAAGGGCTCCCTGGTGGTCAATTCCAGCCAGGGCGGAGGGTCGAAGGACACCTGGGTTCTGGCCGGGCCGGGAGATGACCTGTCATGATGCTCGCCCGCGTTGCCGACAGTCTCTACTGGATCGGTCGCTATGTAGAGCGGGCCGAACATGTGGCCCGTCTGGCCGACATCATGCTCACCGCCACCCTCGACCGGGCCGAGACCGCCGCCCAGGTGGCGCGGATCGCCCTGTCGGCCGTGGGCGAGGCCACGCCGGAGAAGATCGCCACCCCCTTCGAATCGGCCCGGGGTCTGGCCCTGGACCGGATGGACGGCAGTTCGGTGGTCTCCTCACTGGCGCTCGCCCGGGAGAACGCCCGCCAGGTCCGCGACCAGATCACCAGCGAGACCTGGGAGCGGCTGAACCTTGTCCATCTGCGTCTGTCCGGCGCCACGGCGGCCAAGTCGTTCAACGATGGCTCCTCGGCCTTCCTGCACGACATCATCGCCGACCTGCACCTGTTCAAGGGCGCCGCCGACGCCACCATGAGCCACGGCGAGGGCTGGCGCTTCCTGCTGCTCGGCGCGCATCTGGAGCGCGCCCAACTGATCGGTCGGCTGCTGGAGGTCTGCTTCGGCCGGGGGGTCGAGCGGCTGGACCACCCCACGCTCACGGCCGTCCTTCGGATGAGCTGCGCGCTCGAGCCCTATCTGCGCGTCTATACCGCCGACGTCCGGGCCCGGCCGATTCTGGAATTCCTGCTCCTGAACGCCGAATTCCCGCGGTCGATCCGCTTCTCCACTGACGAGATCGAGGCCCATCTGTCCGTGCTCAGCCGCCATACCGAGGCGGTGCATGCCGGCCCCGGCCGCCTGGCCGGGCGGCTGAAGGCGCGGCTGCAATATGCCGACATGGCCGAGATCGAGCGTGAGGGCTCCCACGTCTTCCTCGAAGGCGTGCTGGCCGAATGCGGCGCGATCCACAGCGGCGTCTATGACGCCTTCGTGGCCTATCCCCTCGAAATGCGCCTGCCGGCCTGAGGTATTCCAGTGCTGCTCGAAATCCGCCACGTCACCCAGTACCACTACGCCGCGCCGGTCCGCGAAAGCCTCATGGAGGTCTGGATGCAGCCCCAGAAGGGCGCGCGCCAGCGGCTGGTGAGTTTCGATCTGGAGATCGATCCGGGCGCGCAGCTGTTCTCCTACGCTGACACCTTCGGCAACGCGGTCTACCACTTCGATGTCCCCCACCCCCACGACCGCCTGACCATCGTCGCGCGCTCGGCTGTGGAGACCCAGGCCGAGGCGCCCCTGCCAGACGCCCTCGACATGGGAGAATGGGACCGCCTGCGCAGCGACTTCGTGCTCGGGGACCAATTCGACTTTCTGCGCGAACACGGCTTCGCCGTGCAGACTGAGCTGTTGCGGGCCTTCGCCGCCGAGCATGAGATCGAGCGCCTGCGCCAGCGCGATCCCCTGAGCGCCGTCACCACCCTGTCGAAGATCATCTACGAATCCTTCGCCTATGAGACCGGCGTCACCGAGGCCGACAGTCCCATCGACGAGGCGCTGCGAGAGCGGCGGGGCGTCTGCCAGGACTTCAGCCACATCATGATCGCGCTCTGCCGGGCCTGGGGCATCCCGGCCCGCTACGTGTCAGGCTATCTGTTCACCGACCGGGAGGGCGGTGACCGCTCCGATCCCGATGCGACCCACGCCTGGGTGGAGGTCTTCCTGCCGAGCCTGCGCTGGATCGGGCTCGACCCGACCAACAATGTGATGGCCGGCGAACGGCATGTGGCCGCCGCCGTGGGCCGCGACTACAGCGATGTGCCGCCTTCCCGCGGGGTTTATAAGGGCGACGCCGAAAGCCAGCTGGCGGTGGGGGTTTCAGTGCGCCGGGCCCGGGCGGCGATCACCGAGCCGGAGTTCCTGCGCATCTCGCCGCCGACCTTCAGCCGCAACGCCCGGCGCCGGCCCGCCCCGAACGCGGTGATGCACGACCAGCAGCAACAGCAACAGCAGCAATAGGGGACGAAAGAGCCCTCCGTTCCTCGGCGAATGGGGACTTTCAAACCGGGCCGGGCTGGACTATGGCGAGGCTGTGAACCGCCGGGCCTCCCCTTCTCCTGCTTCCCGCCACAGCCTGATGCTGGTGCTGGCGGGTCTGGCCCTGTTCCTGAAGATCCTGATCCCGCCCGGCTATATGGCCGCGCCGGTCAGGGCCGAGGCTCCGGCCTTTGCTCTGGTGCTCTGTACGCCCCAGGGCATGGTGACCCTGGATGCTGCGGCCCAGGGCGAACACGGCGCCCCTGATCCCACCGACGAAGACGGCGCCCGCCACAGCCCCTGCGTCTTCTCCGGCCATGGGGTGAACGCTCCGCCGCCGGTCATGCTGACGGGCGAGCTCGTCGCCTTTGCGCCCCATGTCGACCGCTCTGAGGCGGCCCCCCGTCAGGTCGTCCC
>JAHUZY010000030.1 GCA_019264505.1 Phenylobacterium sp.
CCCCACGGGCGCTCGGCGATCTCGGCCCGGGCGGAATGGATCTGGTGGCAGGTGTTGAGCGCCTCATGCGGCAGGCCGAAATGAGCGGCGGCCCGGCGGCGGTTCTCGGCCACGTCCTCCGGCGAATCGGCCGAGCCGGGCCCCACATTGAGCGAGTTGTAGAGACCGGCCGAAACGCCCCCCTGTCGGGTGAAGAAGGCGTGGCGCAGGCCGGCCTTCGTAAGCAGGGACGAGGTGATCGCCGGCAGGGTCGTCTGGGTGTCGGTCATGGTCAGTCCGCCTCGAAGGCCGGAGGAATGAAGCCTGGCCGGTGCAGGGCCAGGACCTTGAACAGGACCCCCATCTGGTCCTGGGCGGTCAGACGTTCGAACTGCCGACCGATCTGGTCGGCCCGGTCTGGGCGGCTCCGCGCCAGGGCGGAGGCCCGGGCTTCGATGCCCAGGCGTCGCAGGAACTCGGCCTGGGTGAGCAGCGGCCGAGCCTCGGCGCCTTCGGCGCGGGCGGCTTCGGCCACCGCGGCGAAGTCGGCGTGGACGGTCAGGTCCGCTTCCCCAGGACATGCCAGGGGATCGACCTTTTGATGACCCTTCAGGGCCTGAAAGGTGTCACCGCCTTCCTCGCCGGCCGCCGGACCATAGTCGATCAGCAGGGCGGCGCCCCCGTCGGCGGCCAGCCGGGCGCCGATCTGGGAGCCCAGGGCGGCCTGGGCCGGCGAAGACTCGAACACCGCCCCCACCGCGCCCGGACGGCCCTTCGCGGGCAGGGGGGCGGCAAGGCCGAAGGTCAGGTCACCAGCCGCGTCGAGGCCCACCATCCGCTCGGCCCAGCCCTCGGGCGTGCGGACGAACTGCCGGGTGGGCAGGCAGTCCAGCAGCTCATTGGCCACCAGGATCATCGGCGCTCCGTCGGGGATCTGATCCAGGCTGTCGCACCACTGGGCTCTGGCTGTGGAAAGTCGCTCGGCCTGGCGGTCGCGCAAGGGGCGGGACACCTCCACAAGCCAGAGGTCGGCGGCCTCCACAAACCCTGGGACGGTCGCCCCGGCCCTCAGCAGGTCGGCCATCAGGGTCCCGTCGCCCGGCCCCATCTCCACCAGCCGAAAGCGCGGCGGGGCGCCCTGCGCCTGCCAGCAGGCCGCCGCCCACAAGCCGATCAGCTCCCCGAACATCTGGCTGACCAGGGGGGCGGTGATGAAGTCCCCCCCGGCGCCCAGGCCGGGGCGGGTGGCGTAATAGCCCGCCTGAGGGTCGTGCAGGCAGATCGTCATATACTCGGCGAGGCTGAGGGGGCCCGTGGCGGCGATCTGGGCCGCCAGCCGCTCACGCAGAGCCATCGGACCCCGGTGCGGGACGAATACGGAAGGGGTCTTCGGCCTCGACGGTCGGCGGTGTTTCAGCCGGCAGGGGGGCGGGGGGCGCCTCGATCGCCGAGAGCGGCTCGCGCAGGCCCCGCCAGATCAGGAAGGCGCCGCCCAGCAGCATGGGCAGGCTGAGCATCATCCCCATGGTGAGGCCCAGCGGGAAGTCGGGCAGATAGGCGTCGGGCTCGCGGACCTGTTCGACCAGGGTGCGGAAGACGGCGTAGCCGACCAGGAACAGGCCAGCGACCGCGCCTCGACGCTCCAGCCAATGGGCCCTGTGGGTGGCCAGGCGCAGGATGACGAACAGAACGATCCCCTCGAGCAGGGCCTCGTAGAGCTGGCTGGGATGGCGGGGATAGGGCCCGGCGCCGGGGAAGATGACGCCCCAGGGCAGTTCGGTGGGGCGGCCCCACAGCTCGCCATTGATGAAGTTGGCGATGCGGCCGAAGAACAGGCCGATGGGCACGCAGGCGGCCACCACGTCGCCCAGGCGCAACAGGTCGATGCCGTTGGAGCGGGCGAAGGCGGCGACTGCGATGGCGACGCCAAGGGCGCCCCCATGGAAGCTCATGCCCCCCTGCCAGACCTGCAGGATCTGCACAGGGTCGGTCCAGATGGTCTCGGGCGTGTAGAAGAGGATGTAGCCCAGCCGGCCTCCCAGGATGATGCCCAGGGTGACCCACAGGATCAGGTCGTCGACTTGGGCCGGGGTGGCCGCCGGACCGCGGACGGGCGCCAGCTGCGGATTGCGCACCAGCGTCACCACGTAGCGCCAGCCGATCAGGATGCCGGCCACATAGGCCAGGGCGTACCAGCGGATGGCGAATGGCCCGATCTGGATCAGGATGGGGTCGAAATCAGGAAAGGGCACCGGCGCGTTCTCCAGCCTATTGTCGCCTGTTTAGCCGACAAGGCCTTCGCATTCATCCCCCGGCGCCCCATATTGATGGTGCGCGGCGGCAAGTCCCGCGCCTCTTGAGCCCGCTATGCAGACCCAGAACCCTTTCCTCGACGAAATCGCCAAGCTGACCACCGCGGCCATGGGTATGGCCCAGGCCGCCAGCGAGGAGGCGAGGTCCGCCTTCAGAGCCCAGGCCGACCGGGCCGCGGCCGAGCTGGACCTGATCCGGCGCGAGGAATTCGAGGCGCTCAAAGCCGAGGTGGCCGCCCTGAGGGCGGACATTCAGGCGCTGCGCGGTCCCGCCGCCCAGGACTGACGCCCGCGTTCACGAATACGCGAAAGGGGTTCGCCCACCGGAAGAAGCCGGTGACAGGGCCCCTGCGAAGCAGATTAGTTTCACGACTGCCGGTGAGTCGTTTGGGCCACGCGCCCGATCCGCCGCAGCGAAAGGACCGTGGGTTCCATGGATATGCCCCAGCCTGACGAAGACGTCGTCCTCGGCCTTGATCCCCTGGACGTCGTCGAACACGTGCTCACGGCCGAGAACCTGGAGTTCGACCGCACCGAGGACGGCGACCTGGCCTTCACCCTGGCCGGGGAGTGGAAGGACTATGAGCTCTGGTTCGCCTGGCGCCCGGAGGCCGACTGCCTGCAGCTCTGCCTGGCGCTTGGCCACACCGTCGCCCCTGAGGCCCGGCATCCGGCGCATGAGCTGGTGGGCCTGGTCAATCAACGCCTGTGGCTTGGCCATTTCGAGCTGTGGGACGACGGCGAGATCGTCTTCCGTCACGCCATGGCCCTGACCAGCGCCGAGCGGCCCAGCCTGTCACAGGCCGCGGCCATGATCGACATCGCCGTCGAGGGCGCCGATCGGTTCTTCCCGGCCTTCGACTTCATGGTCCGCGGCGCCAAGACCCCGGCCGAGGCCATGGCCGCCTGCATGTTCGAGACCGTCGGCGAGGCCTGAGGGTCTCGCGCCGGCCCCGCCCCTCCGATAGAACCGCGGCCAGTTGCGGACGATGGAGGATTCCATGGGGCCATTGCTGATTCTGGGCGCCGGTCGGATGGGCGGCGCGCTGATCTCGGGCTGGCGGCTGGCCGGACTGTTCGCTCCCCAGGACCTGATGATCCGCGACCCTCACCCGGGTGACGAGGCGCAGGCGGCGATCGCCCAAGGCGCCCTGCACGATCCCGATGTGACGGCCATGGGCCGGGCCAAGGTCGTCCTTCTGGCCGTGAAACCCCAACTCTGGCGGGAGGCGGCCGCAGAGGTCCGCCAGGCCCTGGCGCCAGATGCGGTTATCGTCTCCATCGCCGCAGGCGTGGGCTCAGACGACATTTCCCGCGCTTTTGGCGGGCGGGCTGTGGCCCGGATCATGCCCACGACGGCGGCGGCCATCGGCCAGGGGACAGCCAGTCTCTATGCCGCCGACCGCCACGCGGCGGACCTCGCCCGGCGTCTCTTCGGCGCCGTCGGCGCGGTGGTGGAGCTGGAAAGCGAGGCCCAGATGCATGCGGCCACCGCCACCTCGGGCTCGGCGCCGGCCTATCTCTACGCCTTTGTGGAGGCCTTGGAAGCCGCAGGCGCCAAGGCCGGTCTGTCGCCTGAGGCTGCGCGCACGCTCGCCCGGGCGACCATCTCGGGGGCCGCAGCCCTGCTGGCCCAGAGCGGCGCCGAGCCGGCCGAGTTGCGCCGGCAGGTCACCTCTCCAGGCGGGACCACCCAGGCCGCCCTTGAGGTGCTGATGGGGCCTGAAGGCCTTGGGCCGCTGCTGGAGCGTGCGGTGGCCGCGGCGACTGACCGGTCGCAGGTCCTGGGGGCCTGAGGCGCGCCCGCCCTGCCTAGAGCAGGTTGATCAGGCTCTCGAAGGAGTCGCCGAGAGCGCCGATGAAGGTCACCGCCGCCAGGATCAGGGCGTTCCAGATCAGGGCCAGGATGATCACGCTGAGCGCCGCCGCCACCGCGCCCACCAGACCCGCCACCCCGTCACGCTCCAGAAGACCAAAGCCGAAGGCGGCGATGGCGAAGGAGGGCAACATGTTGCC
>JAHUZY010000074.1 GCA_019264505.1 Phenylobacterium sp.
TTACTAGGTCGTGCGGCTTTCGCGCGCAAGTGGGTGAATTTCCATGCGACTACACGCCCGCACGCGGCCAGCGAGAATGAAGATCATCAATTACGAAAGGATGCACGTGCGCCGCAGCTGCGTTGGAAGGCTCGCCCTCCCGCAGGTGCGCGTGTTGCGGCGGCAGTTCGGGGTGCATGTGAGCAAGCTCATCGGGGTCGGCGGCCGGCCAGGCCTTGAGTGCGACAGCGATGCCGACCAGGCTAAGACCGGCCAGCGCCACGAAGGTCTGCGCCATGCCAAAGGCGGCTCCGAGTGATCCGGCCACGGTGTAGGTGATCAGCCAGCAAGCATGAGACAGCGCGAACTGCGCGGCAAAGACGGCGCTGCGATCCTCAGCGCTGGCGGACCGGCGCAGCAGTCGGCCCGAGGGGGTTAGGACCGCAGAATAGCCGACCCCCATCACCGCCCAGACCGCAAGCAGCGCGATCCAGCGGTCAACTCCGCTGATGATCGTGAACGCCGCCATGGTCAGGAGGGCCCCGGCCAACAGGCTGGCGGCGCCGAGCATGATCTTGCGGTCGCCGATCCGTTCCAGGAGCCTCGGCAGCAGCAGGGCGGCGAGCATCGAGCCCCCGCCGAACGCCGCCAGACCGAACGCGACATCGTTGTTCGACCGGCCGAGCAGCGTGCGCACGAAGACGACGGTGTTCACGATGACCATCGCGCCCGCCGCGGCGGCGGCGAGGTTGAGCGCCAGGAGCCCGCGCAAACGCGGCGTTTTCAGGTAGATTCGCGTCCCCCGGGTGGTGCGGGCATAGATTCCGCCTTGGCGTGGCGTGGGTTTGGGCTGGGGTACGACCACCGAGACCACCAGCGCGGCCGACGCCAGGAAACCCACCACCGTACCGCCGAACAGCCAGTGGAAGCTGATAACGGTGAGGAGCGCGGCGGCCAGCATCGGGCTGACCAGGCTCTCCATGTCATAGGCCAGCCGTGAGAGGGAGAGGGCGCGCGTGTAGCGCCGTTCGTCGGGCAGGATGTCCGGAACGGCGGCCTGGAAGGTCGGCGTGAACGCGGCCGACGCCGACTGCAACAGGAAGATCAGCAGATAGACCTGCCAGATTTCGGTCACGAACGGCAGCATGATCGCCACACCGGCGCGGACGAGGTCCATGGACACCAGGAACGCGCGGCGCGGCAGCCGATCGACGAACGCGTTTACCACCGGCCCGACGCCGATGTAGGCGATCATCTTGACGGCCAGAGCGCCGCCCAGCACAGCGCCAGCATCGGCGCCGGCTAGCTCGTAGGACAGGAGGCCCAGGGCAACCGTCGCCAGCCCGGTTCCCACGAGGGCGATGACCTGAGCCAGAAACAGATGGCGATAGGTTCTGTCCCTGAGAACCTCAAGCACTTCGTCTTGCTCCCCGACGACCAGACGCGCTAGCCGACCTTGATCTTTGGGCTCTCCCGTACTGCGGTGGTCCAACGGCAGGCGAAAGGGCGACTGTTGAAGAATACGCGGTCTTGCGCATATCCCCTCGGGGGGGATATGTTGTCAATGGTATCCATCGCGCGATCGCACGGTGCCCGCGGAGTGGGGGCTCGCATCGCCTTCGCCCCGGAAGGATTGCCGTTGAGCCACGTCACCGACAAGCAGCTGACCAACAGGCTGCGCCGCGCCCACGGTCACCTCGCGACGATCATCACCATGATCGAAGCGAACCGGGACGGGCTGGTGATCGCCCAGCAGATGCGGGCCGTGATAGCTGCCCTGGAGAAGGCTAAAACCGTGCTGATCACCGACCATATCGAGCACCATCTGGAGGAAGTGGTCGGACCGCTCGCTGAAGAGACCCGGCAGAAGCTGGCGCGGCTCAGCGATATCGCGAAGCTGCTCTGATCTCGTCGAGCTTGACTTTTTAGCAAAGGCGTTTCGGGAACGAATCGACGCGGAGATCGCCGCTTTTCGAGTGCGTTGGTCCTGGCTTATCGACCCTCTCGTCGTTCCGGTGGCCCTGCAGGTAGTAGTGCGCCCTACGCCCGGAACGCCAAAAGGCGTTCTGCACGACCTGGACAACGTCGTGCGCGACTACCTACTGCCGAAAGTAGTCCCAGCGTTCGGAACGGTGACCGATCACACGTGGCTCGTCGATTTCGAGGAACTACGGCGGCGCGATCCTGAGATGGCGGATCGATGGGGCCCGAACCCCACGCCGCCGAAAGGGACGCGCGACGGCGTCACTCGCTATGAGGTCTGGCGCCTGCCCCCAGTTGAGGGAGAGCCTGGCTTCGTCAGCACCGCTTTGGTGGCGGACCTCGACGGAGCGCCGAACAACATTGACCTCGCCGATCGCCAAATCGAGCGCTGGCGTGGTCGGCTGGACCGCCGAAGCCACCGTTGACCACGGAAACCGCGGCGCGCTGACGTTGCTTGAAGGCGCCAGCGGACTAGGGACAAGGCGGGAGAAGGGCCGCTTTTCGGCGCGATCCTAGTCTCGGGAATTGGCGCATCCTTGCCGTCGCTCCAATCGCCCAACTGGCGGCCACAGAGCACACGTCCTGAACCGCTGAGGAGGGCTCCAAGGGGACGTTGGGGACGTCGGCTATTCGACACGGATCGTCTCAGCTGCACTGGGCGGTGACAGGAGATCTGCGATCTCGCGAAGGAGGGTGCCGAGCTGATCGGCAGAGACGTCCTCCGCGACGCTTCCGATCGCGTCGAGCGAGGAGGATCGGACAGGATCGTGGCGAAGGCGGTGGGCGGTTTCGTCGTAGATGGATTGGGCTCCCGCGCGGTTCGAGATCTGGTCCAGGACCGCCAGCTTCAGGGCGTTAGGGTCGTAAGGCCCATCAGGTTTGAGGCTCAGAGCGGCGAGGCCGACAAGCGCGCGCTGGAGGACCGACCAACTCTGTCCCGCGGTGCCAGCCTTGAAGGCCCAGCCGAGGAGGATGCGGCCGAAATCCACGACAGCCCGGTCGCTGTCCCGGCGGCGAGCCATCACGATCATCTCGAACAATTGCTCGGTCACCCGGGACTGGTCAGCATGCTCCACCATCAAGCGCTCTTCGGGCAGCCAAGTGAATAGCTGGCCGAGCCGGATGCCCTCCCGTTCAAGACCGCGGCGAGAACCCTCGGGACAATGGTCGGCCGTTGCGACCGCCAGCAGCACCTCCGCGATCTGAGCGATCCATGCCACGAGATCGAAGGTCAGGCTGGACTGCATCATGACCGAGCTCAGCAGCAGGCCCTTCAGCCGCTCCCGGAGCACCTCGACCCATTCCAGCAAGGCCTCGGCGTAGGCGGCGACGCGTGGCTGGTCAGCCCTCTCGTCGAAGGTGCCGTTGGTGTACTCGGTCAGCCGTGCGAGCAACCCGTCGACGCTCGTGAGCCCGAAATAGGCCGCGACGGTCGTGGAGTGTACTCGGCCCAGGGCCGGGACCCTCAGGGCAAGGACGGCATGGCTTACGCGCATCACCGCCTCGACGGTGGAGTGGAGCGCGAGGCGCGCGCGATGCGGGGGGCTGAGCAGAAGAAGCGAGGTGATGGTCGCAATCTGTCCGATGGCAACCTGGGCCGCGGCCCTGGCGTCCGACTTGCCCGTCATGGCTTGGCCGATCGCGCCGAGCGCCTCGATCCCGCTCGTCGCGTCGACGGCGCCGTCGCGCGCGATCATCCCGCGGCTGGCCTCGCCGATGTAGCGCGCGCCCGCCATGACAACGTCGGTCATGCCGTGCGGGATGACCGACTGTACCGCGCCAGTGAGATACCCGAGCGCGAGATGGGCATGGGTCATGACCTGCGGCCGGCCGTAATCGACGGCCGCGTAGTGGCCGCACAGCACAGCGAACGCCTCCAAGGCCAGGCGAACCTGCCGCTCGTCAGCGCGGGCGAGCGCAACGTCCACGTACTGCCGAAGCTCCTCGAGGCTGTGGGTGAGAAAGCCGTCCTCGATCTCGGGCATCTCGAAGAAGGGGCTGGTGGGCACAAAGCTCAGGCCCTTAGCCCGGATGTAGGAGCGATGAATCGCCACGACCCCGTTCAGCGCCACGAGGCAGACCTCGTAGTCGCCCGCCTCGGCATAGCGCCGCGCATAGGCGACGGCGTGCTCGACGGCCTTGCTGGCGACCTTGGTCCAGCCCCGGTTGGCAAGGAAGAAGGCGATCCGTGAGTGGTCGCGGTCGCTGTCCGGCGGCGCATCCTTGAGTGAATGCCGCCGCGCAGCGAGTGCGGCGCGGCGATCCCACCAGGCCAGATCGCGTTGCGCGGAGCGCACCACGAAACCCAGCTGCTCCGCCGGGCTGATCAGCTTGAGCGCGCGCCTATAGGCGACCAGGAACAGCCCGAGGATTGTCAGCGTGGCCCACGCGAGGCCGAACAGAAGCCAGGGCACGAGCGGAGCCGACCGGACGACCGAGGCCGCAGCGATCGAGATGCTGAGAAGAAAGGTTAGTCCGAAGGCGCCCATCAGCTGCGGATCGGCGCTGAACCGCCGGAAGAGACCATACGGCATCCGCTCCACGTTCACCTGCATCGCGAACATCACCAGGGTGAAGGCGATCGTAGTGGCCCCGATAAGGGCGGCGCCCATCTGCAGGAGCAGGTCGGCCACCGGTTCTACGGCGTTGTCGCCGCCAAGCGCCCGGGCCACCGGCGTGGCGAAGAGCACCATGGGTGCCAGGCTGGCCATGAAGGCGGCTATAAAGATGACGGCAATGATCTCTGGCCAGCGCCGCGCCGCGCCCACACGCAGGCGGTAGAGCAGGGCCTGCCCTCGATTGGCTTCCGCCTTCGCCCGCGTCACGATCGCGTCGAGCCGCGCTTTAATTGTAATCCTAGCCAATCCCGCCTCCGCAGCGAGCGTGCCCTAGGCGCAGAAGCTGCGCTACAGTGCTGCATGCCTTTGCAGCGCATTGTACGCGGCGGACACACCAGTCTCGAATTGCTGATGCCCAAGGGCCATTAGCTTCGGGCTGACATGGTTCTGGCGCGGCTCGATACCCGCCTGAGGGTCTATCGCGCCATAGGCGCAAGGCGGGATAGCCTCCCCGAACGGGGGGACTTGATCGGGCGGCTTGCGCACGGCACCTACGTCAGCTTTCTCAACGCCGTGCGGCTGTCGCCGCCGCAGACCTACGGCGGACCCGCCGTCTACTATCCACAGTGGGTGGCGCTGGGACAGCGTCCGCTCCAGCGGACCGACCAAATCGCCGAGGTCTCGTTCTCGACTCCCTATGCGGCCACCATCTTCTACGACGGCGCTCGTTCGGGGCCCAGACCTTCAGCGTCGAGGAGACTGACGC
>JAHUZY010000206.1 GCA_019264505.1 Phenylobacterium sp.
CCGACCGGGGGTAGATGGAGTCCACGCCGGGTACGTCGAGCAGGCGCTGCTCGACCTGACGGACCAGCACGTCGTGCGCCTCAGGCGACAGGTTCCCCCGGGCCTTCACATAGACCTGGGCCCATTCGGGATCCTCCTCCAGGAAGAACTCGGTCCTGTGAGTGGACGTGGCGAACCAGCCGACGATGGCCACGACGATCAGCAGTGTGGCGGCGAAGGTGCGGGTGGGGGCGGCGCCCAGGGTCCAGAGCGTGCGGGCGTACCAGCCCATGAAGCCCGACATCTCCCGGGGATCGCCGCGCTCGGATTTTTCGATCTCGGCCAGATGCGCCTCGTCCACCGCGGCCTTGCGGCCGAAGATGGAGCCCAGCGCCGGGGTGAAGATCAGGGCCACGAAGATGGAGGCGCCCAGGACGTACATCAGCGTCAGGGGCAGGAAGCTCATGAACTTGCCCGGGATCGAGTTCCAGAACATGAACGGCAGGAAGGCGCAGAGCGTCGTCAGGGTGCCGTTCAGGACCGGGAAGAACATCCGCTTGCCGGCGGCGGCGAAGGCCTCCTCCTTGGGCAGGCCCTCGGCCATCTTCCGGTCGGCGTACTCGACCACGACGATGCCGCCGTCCACCAGGATGCCGACGGCCAGGACAAGCCCGAACATCACCATCTGGTTCAGGGTCACCCCCGAGGCGTTCAGCATCAGGAAGGCCAGCATGAAGCAGGCCGGGATGGCGGCGCCGACCATCAGTCCCTGCCGGATGCCCAGGCTGTAGACGATGATCATCATCACCAGGATGGTGGCGATCAGCAGGCCGGACTCCAGCACCACCAGGGTGCGGTGGATGAAGTCGCTCTGGTCGTAGGTGTAGGACACCCGGATCGTGTCGGGCCAGCGGGCCTCCTCGTCGGCCACCACGGCGCGGACGGCGTCGACCGTGTCGAGGATGTTGGCGCCGCTGCGCTTGGCCACCTCCAGCGACATGGCCGGCTCGCCATTGTAGCGGGTGATGAAGTTCGGCTCCTTGAAGGTGCGCCGGACCTCGCCGATGTCTCCGACCGTGATGACCCGGTCGCCGCTCTTCTTGATGGGCAGGCTGAGGATGTCGGAGGGCTCCTCGACCACGCCGGGGACCTTCACCGCGAACTGACTGCCGCCGGACCGCAGATTCCCGGCGGGAACCAGCTGGTTGTTTCGGCTGATGACCTGGGCCAGCTCTCCGGTGGTGACGTTGTAGGCCTCCATCCGCAGGGGATCGATGGTGACCTCGAGCATCTCCTCGCGGCCGCCGCTCAGCTGGACCTCCAGCACGCCGGGCGCGGCCTCGAGCCGGTCCTGCAGGGAGCGGGCGATCCGGTAGAGTTCGCGCTCGGGCGCGGCGCCCGACAGGACGATGCCGATGATCGGCTCGCCGCTGAAATTGGCCTCCTCGATGATCGGCTCTTCGGCGTCCGGCGGGAACCGCCCGCGGGCCAGGTCCACCTTGGCGCGGACCTCGGCCAGGGCCTTGTCCTTGTCGAAGTCGGCCTCGAACTCCAGGTTGACGATCGCCATGCTCTGGCGCGCCGCCGAGTTCATCTCCTTCAGCCCCTCGATGGACTGAAGCTCCACCTCGAGCGGCTTGACCAGCAGGCGCTCGGAATCCTCCGGGCTCACGCCGGGGTAGGGGACCACCACCGAGACAAAGGGGAAGTCGATGTCGGGATTGGCCTCCCGGGGCATGGCGAGGTAGCCGAAGAAGCCGAAGATGCTGGCGATCAGGGTGACGCCCAGCACCACCTTCCGCCGCTTGATGGCGCCGTCGATCAGCGGACCGATCATACTCTCAAGCCTCCTGTGCGACGCGCCCTAGCGGGCCAGCGCCACGCGAACCTTCTGGCCCTGGTCCACATAGGACTGGCCGACCGTAATGACGCGCGCCTCGCCGGTAAGGCCACGCACCCAGACGCCCTCGGCGCTCTCCTCGGTCACCTGGACCGGGGTGAAGACCACGACGTCGCCGGGACCCACATGGCGCACGCCCTGGCGGCCTTCGGCGTCCAGCACCATGGCCGAGGGGGGCACCAGGTGGGCCGGACCCGAGGCGGTGGTGATCCGGACATCGGCCGACAGGCCGGAACGAACCGCCTGCTGCGGGTTGCTGGCCACCACTTCGAGCCGGTAGGTGCGGGTCTGGGGATCAGCCTCCCGGCCCACGAAGCGAACCTGACCCGACAGGGTTTCCCCCGACACCAGGGTGGCGGTGGCGGGCTCGCCGCTGCGGATCCGGCCAGCCTGGGTCTCAGGCACGTTACCGACGATGAGGATGGGGTTCAGCTCGATCAGGGTGCCGCAGGCCTGGCCCGGGGACAGATAGGTCCCGACCTCCGCGTCGCGATTGTCGAAGACACCGGCGAAGGGCGCGCGGATGTTGACCTGCTCCAGGGCGATCTCGGCCTGCCGCACGGCGGCGGCTGCGGCGTCCAGATTGGCCTGGTCCTGCAGGACCTGGGTCTCGGACCGGTAGCCCTTCTCCGCCAGCGAGGCCGAGGCGCGGCGTTGCAACTCCCGCGAGCGGAGGGCCGCGCGGGCCTGGTCGAGGGCCGCCTGACGGGCGTCCACCGACAGCCGGCAGAGCACCGCGCCCTTCTGGACGAAGGCGCCTTCCCGGGCTGGCGTCGAGGCGACGACCCCTGAGGTCTCCGCACGGACCACGACGCTGCGGGCGGCCTCGGTGCGGCCGCGCAGGGTGACCACATAGGGCCGGATGACCTCAGGCGTCACGGTGACCTGGACCTGGGGCGGCTGGTCGGCCGCCTTCGGGGTCTCGGCCGGGGCGCTGTCGCCGCCGAACAGGGACATGGCCACGAAATAGACCACCAGCACGCCGAACACGGCGAGGATGAAGATGTGAGACGCCTTGAGACGCATGCCGTAAGTTTCCCCCAGCCAACCCGGCTTCATGAATGTCCGAGGAGGCCGCATTCCCACGTTCTTTGGGATTCCGCGCCGTTGTGGGGCGGGCGTGGCGGTGGTGCAAATGAATTCGCAGACAGGAAGCACGCGGTGCGTCGACTGTGCCTGACGAACCTCGGTTCAGGGCATAGAATGGCGCGATCCCCCGTGGCGCCGGCCAAGGCGCCCCCTGGCCTCAACCGAAGACGGAACCCCTGATGAGATATCTTCACACCATGGTCCGCGTGCGCGACCTCGACGCCTCCCTGGACTTCTATTGCGCAAAGCTCGGCCTGGTGGAGGTCTCGCGAGTCGAGAACGCCGGCGGACGTTTCACCCTGGTTTTCCTCTGTGCGCCGGGGGACGAGGAGGCGGCGAAAGCCCGCAAGGCGCCGATGGTGGAGCTCACCTACAACTGGGATCCCGAGGACTACCAGGGCGGGCGGAACTTCGGCCACCTGGCCTATGCGGTGGACGACATCTACGCCGCCTGCCAGCGCCTGATGGATGGGGGCGTTGTGATCAGCCGCCCGCCGCGGGACGGGCACATGGCCTTCGTCCGGTCGCCGGACGGCATTTCGGTCGAGCTGTTGCAGGCCGGCGCGGCCCTGGCGCCCGCCGAGCCGTGGTCGTCCATGCCCAATGTCGGGCAGTGGTAGTC
>JAHUZY010000248.1 GCA_019264505.1 Phenylobacterium sp.
GATCAGAGCAGCGCCCGCACCCTTGGCGAGGCCCGTGTGCTTAGAACCCAAAAAAAAAGCGGCCGGCCCGTGAGGGCCGACCGCCTCTGTCAAACTCAGGTGTGCTGGTTCAGAAGGCGTAGGTCGCCGCGATCCGCCAAGAACGCCCCAGGATCGGGCGGGCCTGGAAGAAACGGGCGCCGGCGTCACCAGAGATGAACTGACCTGCCCGAGGATTGCCCTCAGTGAGGCCGATCTCGTTGGTCAGGTTGACCCCATTGAGAGACAAGGCAAGCCGATCGTTCATCGCCCACCGGGCGTTAAGGTTCACAACGGTGTAGGCCGGCAGCTCTACAGAATTTGCCGCGTCAGCGAAGCGGGAGGCGTAGTGCTCGATCGGCAGCTCGATGCGGAGCGCATCTTGTAGAAGATTGACCGCAGGCACGACGCGCACTTGAGTCTTCGGCACGCGGATTAGCTGGTTTCCATCAAAGCTGACTGTCACCGGAACCCCGCCGCGGTTCTCCGTAAATGAGAAGCTCTTGTATTCCGGGTTCTGCCAGGCGATGGCGGCCGACATGTCGAACCACGCGACGGGTCGCACCACGCCTTCCAGCTCCAGACCCAGGGTCTCGGTGTCGGCATAGCCGACCCGGGTCGTGAAGGTGTTGGTCTGGCTGTTGAAGACATTGTCGTTGAAGCGAACGTTCTCGTAGGTGGTGTGGAATGCCGTGGCATAGACATCAACGAGGTTCGACTGCCACTTCAGACCGGCCTCTGTCATCTTGATCGGCGTCACACGAATGTCCGTGCGGACGGCGTCGGCGACTGAGCCCTGGAACTCCGAAGGGGATGGCAGCCGGAAGGTGTCGGTGTAGCGGGCGAACACACCCAAACGGTCGTTGAACTGGTAGTTGGCGCCAGCCGTGAAGCCCGTGTCGCTATAGCTGCGGTCAAACCCGACGAACTGGCCGGTCCCGGTGATCACCTGATTGTCAGCCAGAAAGCCGGGCAGGCCCAGGTCCACGGTCTGCTTGCCCTCGACCGCCCCGGACATGTCGATGGTCTCGTGGCGCAGGCCCAGATCGATCCTGAGCTGCGGGGTCACCTGCCACTCGTCAGAGATGTAGAAGGCCTGAACGCGGGCTTCCACCGAGGCGTTGTCAAACAGCGACCCGTAGCGAAGGATGCCGTTCTCCGTCACCCGGCCGACCACTGCGCCGCCCGCATCAAGGGCGACAACATCCAGTCGCCGCGCCTGTTCGCGAAGCTCGAGATTGGCGGTCGCCATGAAGCGATCATAGTCGTAGCTGAAGTCCGACACATAGACGCCAACGGCGACGTCATGGACCTGGCCGCCCACATTGAAGCTGCGCACAAAACGAAGGTCGTTGGTGAACTCGTCCAGCGGCACCTCGACGGAGAGCAGGTTTCCGCTGATCACCAGCCCGTTGCCATTGGCGTTGGCGGGAAGGACGTCCCCCGTCGTGGCATAGCGCATCTGCAGCGAGGTCGCGGTGGGATAGGCCAAACGGGCCTGGGGCAGCAGGCCCGCGAGCCGGGCCTGAACGGTTTCGATATCGCCGGTCGGGAACAGGCCATTGCGGACAATGTCGCTGGTCCGGTAGCGACCCGTGTTCTGCAGCTCCCAGCCCCCGCCGACGTCCAGGTCAAGATCGACGGTGATCGCCGTCAGGTTCACGTCGGTGCCGCGGGTCAGATCAAACGCATAGGGCCCGCCGACATTGCGGAAGCTCAGCAGCCTGTTGTCGGGGCCAGCCAGGGTGCCGTAGTTGGCGTCAAACCCAGGGATGCCGGTCGGGTCATTGTCGGAGTCAAACGTGAGAGGCGCCGGCAGCAGGAAGCCGACCTGATCATTGATGTGCTTGACGTTGACCGCCAGCCGCCCGCCTTCGAAGGCGCGCGTCAGGCCAATACGGACCTGTCCACCCTGGTTCTGCGTGAAGCCAGAAGCCCGGACGCCATCATCGCTGCGGTAAAAGCCGCCGATCGTCAGACCCCAGTCTTCCCCAAGCGGCGCACCGTAGAAAAAGTCGGCGCGGTACATGCCGTAGTCACCGGCCTGGACCTTGATTATGCCCTCAGGCGTCGGACCGGCCTGCTTGGTGATGAAGTTGACCACGCCGCCCGGGGCGTTTGAGGCGAAGATCGAGGAGGGACCGCCGCGAACGGCCTCCACGCGACCGATGGTCTCGTCCAGGCGGAAAGACTGGTCGGCATTGAGCCAGCCAAGGCCGCCATCGTGCTGGATCGTCAGCCCATCCTCCTGGATCGTCACCGATGAATAGCCATCGGTAGGGATCCCGCGGCTGCGGACGTTGTTGGAGGCCTCGCCCCCCGACGCTTCGACCCAGAAGCCTGGGATCGCCTTGAAGGCCTCGGCGGTGGAGATCGGCGCCTGCAGACGCAGCTGCGTCTCGGTGATCGCCGATACGGCGTAGCTGGCCTCAACCCGACGGCGCTCGTTGGCGCCTGCGCGGGCGGTCACGACGACTTCGCCGACAGTCGCCACGTCTTGATCCTGCTCCTGCGCAAGTACAGACGGCGCTGAAAATAGTAAAGTAGAAATAGAAGCGCTAGCGGCTAGAATACGCATCGCATTCATGTTTATCCCCCGTGGATTTATTCCAGCTTTCGGACAAAGCTGGCGCGCCACGGATAAACTAGAATTTCTACAGTATTATGAAATTGACCTACTTTTCTTCTATGTATACAGGGCTGCCGATCAGAACGATCTCGCCCTCTTGGTTTCTAATATTTGCTCGAACCCAGTAAGAACGGCCGACACCTGTCAGGGTGGCGGTTTGCCGACGCGAACCATCCAGTTGCACCAGCTCCTGAGAAGAAAGACGCAAGGCCGGCGCATTCGCGCCAGCGACCCATTCGATTTCCGCATTCTCCACGCCGTGAGTTTCGACAGTCAGGCTTGCGGTCTCCCCTTGAGCCAGCCGTAGCACCCCGCCCATTCTCACCTCGGCGCCCATGCTTTTGGCCGTGAGATCCAGATGGCGACCCGGGATGGCTTCCAGATCAACGAAGACCCGGCCAGCCCGAACCGCGTCAAACAGGGCGCGTTGGGAGAGATTGGCCGCATAGACGACGGTTGTTGGTCGACCCACCGGTGATTGGCGGCCCGGATTGTCGGGGTCGTGGTTATCGCTCCCGGCGATTGCGGCGAGGCGATGCCCCTGATCGAGGAGGCCTTCCCAGAACGGGATGTGGCTGAGGGGCCCCTCCGGCGACCGCGTGAGGAGCATGGTCCCCCCGTTGACGACCTCGACCGCGGCGACTTGGCTGAAATCGATGTCTCCAACGATCCAGCCGCACCCCATGCAGGCCTCGCCTGAGGGCATTCCCGGATGGTTGATGGAGGAAAAGCCCCCCCTGCCCTCGACCTCTTTGAGCGTCTGATCGAGGCTTGGAAGGCGCGGGCTTCCAAGCTGGAAGTCCAACTCGCCTAGGGGCCCGAACACGTTCAAATGCCCCTTGAACGTCGTGATTTCGCGGCCGGGGATAATCAGGATGGTGTCGTAGTAGGGCTGAAGCTCGCGCAACGGCCCATGGTGCGACACCGTATTGTGCTCGGTGACCGCCACAAAATCGAGGCCGGCCCGTCGCGCCGCCTCCAGAGTACGAAAGGCCGGACAGGGAACCCGGCGCCCGGCCAGACTTTCGCATGAGCCGTCGGAGTGGCCGGTGTGGGTGTGGAAGTCCCCCCTGTACCAAGCCGGGTCCGCGCGAATGGGGCCGTCGAAGAAGGCGCTTTCGGGAACTTGCTCTCCCGCCGGCGTCAGGGTGATCTCCGCGCGATAGGCCGAGCGTGACGACGCCCGAATATTCGGCGCGCCCAAGATCAGCCGCCAGGTTCCAGGGACGATCGGGCCGGGGGTGTAGGAAGGCGTGGCCTCAGACGCCGAGAGCGTGAAACTCCGTCTTGCCCCGCCGCTCCAACCGCGCAAGCCGTTCGGGTCCCGAAGACCCATATCGATAACGGTCCTATTGTTCTGGTCATAGTCGAGAGAGACGCTCACCCGCTCAATCCCGGGCGGCACTTCGAAGGGGAGTTCCAGATAGGTCTCGTGAAGCTCACCGGTCAGCTCACCTTCCAGGACAATGGGCGCTGGCCTTGGCCGATCATCGCTGGCCCAGGCGGGAGTGACAGTCACGGCCAGGGCCAACAGTGCAAGGCGCCAGCCCAGCAGGGTGGAGTTTCTCATGGCGTTTGGGGCTCTCGTCTGAGGATCGGGAGGTCAAAAGCTGACGGCGATAGCGGCGCGTATCGTGCGGCCGAAGATGGGGCGGGCGGTAAAGAGGCCCTGTTGGGCGTCGGCGCTCACCAGCTGCCCCGCCCGAGGATTGCCTTCGGTGAGCCCCAAGGTGTCGGTGAGATTGGCGCCTGTGAACGTCAGTCGCACCCGCTCAGACAGGGCGAGGCTGTAGTGCCCAGACAGCACGGTATAGGGCGGCAGTCGGGTGGTGTTGGCCGCATCGGAGAACCGTTCTCCAAAGTGCTCGACGACAAGGCCGGCTTCGCCGCGCTGGGGGAGCGTCACGGTCGAGGCCAAGCGCAGCATGAGCTTGGGAACACGAATGAGCTGTCGACCTGAAAAATCCTGCACTTCTGGCAGCCCGTCTCGGACCACCCGCGCCTCAAACTGGTCGAAGACCGGGTTCTGAAGCGTCAGGCTCCCATCGAGCGCCAGCCAGGGCATGGGCTCAAATCTCGCCTCCAACTCCAGACCCGTCGTCATTGATGTGGCGAAAGATGTGGTGGCTTCCACAAAGCCGGTCACTGGATTGACGAGGGTTTCGTTGAATGGAAAGCCGTTGAACGCCGTGCGAAACACCACGGCGTAAAGCGCCAGTCTGGGCCGCTCAAGCGAGAGGCCTATGTCCATTCCGACGGTCGGGGCCTTGCGAACGCTACGTCCGCTGGGGTCTCCGTAGAACTGGGATACACTCGGCAGGCGCTCCGAGCGCGAAACTCTGGCGAACAGGTGGGTGTCGTCCGTCAGCCTTCGACGAAGGCCGAGTGTTGCGTTGAGCGTCGCTTGTCGCGCGTCAAACCCACGTCGCTCACCCGTTCCTCGCAGTACCGCGTCATCGGCCAACGTGGGTCCGCCAAGATTTGCTGGCGCGGCCAATTCGACCGATCCCCACTGGTGTTGCCCCTCCCAGCGGGCGCCGAAGTCGAGCGTCCAGGCCGAGCCAAGAATAACGTCCCAGGCGCCAAAGGCGGCGAAGGTCGCCTGGCTCGCCTCGGCATTGTCATACTGAACGCCATAGCGAACCACGCCGCCCTCGGTGAGCGATCCGAGGACCGCGCCCCCGGCGTCAAGAACCATGAGGTCAAGACGGCGCGCATTCTCCTGAGCTTCCAGGAGAACCGCCGACGAGAGCCGCCGGAACCCATAGTCGCCGTAGGCGCCATAGACCCCGAGGTTCCACCGGAGGTCGGCCCCCAGCGCCGCGCCCTGTCCAGAGAGGTTGAAGGACGAGAGAATTTCATCAAGCGGCGCCGAAACGGTGGAGGCGAGTCCCTGGATGACGGGCGCGCCTGGGGTCACAGGCGCATGGGACGGGCTCGAGGCGAGGCGATAACTGACCCGATCAGCCGTTGGGAACTGGACCTTGGCCTGGTCCAGAGCCGCAGCCGCGCGCGTCGCCGCCGGCTGCAACCCACTCGGAAAGAGCCCGTGGCGGGCGGTGTCGGCGGTGCGCGCGCTCAGACGGAATTCGGCTAGACCATCCAGCCCCGGGTCCCAACTCGCCTTGAGGGTTGCTTGCGTCAGCTGAACCCGTGTCCCATCGGCGATGGTGAAAGGCGGAGCCTGGGGGTCTTGGCGGGCGTTCGGATCAAACCTGATGAGATCAGGACCAAGCAACGTGCCGCGCCGAGCATCAAAGCCCTCAATCGACTCAATTCCCCCTCCGGGCCCCTGGCGCATGGGGACCGGGAGGAAAAAGGCGACGCGGTCATCAATACGCTTGAGCGCAATCTCTACATCCGCGCCACCCCACTGGCGGCTAAAGGCCAACCGCGCGGCGCCGCCGCGATTGGCGGCGAAATCGGTGCCACGGACGCCTTCATCCTCCCGCCAGAATCCATCAAGGCTCACCCGCGCCTCGCCCCACGGGGCGCCGGCGAAGCCCTCGAACCGGATGCCGCCATAGTTGGCCGTCTGAACCCTAAGCTGCGCCTCTGGCG
>JAHUZY010000272.1 GCA_019264505.1 Phenylobacterium sp.
GTGATCACGATCATCGATTCGCGGTCCCCGTCAGTGGGCGCGGCGTCCTTGGACAGCACGATATCGAGGTCCTGCCCCGCGCTCAGGCCGCTCCAGGCGCTGGTCAGGCGCGCGCCGCCCGCGGTCGCTTCCTGGTGGCGCACACGCTCCATGGCCCGCGCCGGGGCGCTCGCCCAGGCGTCCACGCCGTCCAGGATGGCCTGGGCCTGATCCGGCTCATGGGAGATGTAGAGCGCGCAGACCTGCGGGTTGGCCGGGCCAGGCGGCGCCAGCTCCACCGTGGCCCCAGCGCCGCTCAGCACCCAGGCGCGGCCCTGGCGTTCCAGGCCAAGCTGCGGGGCCACCGCCTCGGGGGCCTGCCCCTTGAGCATCGGCAGACAGGCCTCTAGGCCCCGCTCCACCTTGGGGCTGACCACGGCGAAGGCCGCGCTGGCGCCGGCCCAGGCCAGGATCAGGACGGCGGCGCCGATGGCGCCTGGTCGGGTCGGAATGGCGCGGCGCGGCCTATCGGTCCTGGCGCGCGCACGGATCTCGGTCTTCGGCATGGTCGTCTCCTTCCTGCGTGGCGGTCTCCCGGCTCAAGTGACGGCCGGCGACCCGCCTTGTCTGAAGCAGACATGGGCGGGAGTGGCCGCCCCATCCAGCGCCCCAGCCATGAGATCTCTCAAGGCCTGCGATGAGCCGTTGAAATCCCTCCGCAGGCCTCGATCTGGGCGCCGGAGCGTTGATCTGCCGCAAGGCGCCCGCGTCGCTGATCCGGCCACCCTCTGGTCGTGGGGAGAGCGGATATGGCGACCTTGATCTTTCACTCGATGGCCGGCAGCGCCTATCTGTGGACGGCCATGATGGCGGCCGACGAAAAGGGCGTCGATCACGCCCTGAACCCTGTGGTCTTCGGCTCGGACGAGCATCTCAGCCTGCATCCGTTCGCCAAGATGCCGGTGATGCAGCATGGCGAGGTGATCCTCTACGAGACCCAGGCCATCACCCACTATATCGACCGCGCCTTCGACGGCCCGCCGTTGCAGCCCGCCGACGCCCTGGGCCAGGCGGAGGTTCTGCGCTGGATCAGCCTGGTGAACGCCTATGTGTTCCCGGTCATGAACCGCTTCATGAAGGAGCGCCTCGTGCGTCCAGCCTGGGGGTTCGAGGTGGATCAGGATTTCGTTCAGTCCGCCCGTGATCCGCTGCGCCTGCAGATGCGGATCATCGGCGAGGCGGTGGCGGACGGCGGCTATCTGGTGGGCGACCGGCTGACCCTGGCCGACGCCTTTCTGCTGCCCCATCTGCTGTTCTTCGGCCGCACCCCGGAGGGCGCGGCCCTTTTGAAGGCGACGCCGGCCGCCGCGGCCTGGCTCTCGCGGATGACCTCAAGGCCGAGCTATATGGGCGGCGCCATGGACCAGGCCTACATCGCTTTCCACAGCCTGGCCGGCGACCCCGCCCCGGTCTGGACCGAGGACTGAGGGCCTATCTCAGGACGTTGAGCAGGGAGCTTTCCTGCAGGGCGAGAAAGACCTGGGCGGCGGCCTGCACCGAAATCTGCGCCTGCTGCAGGTTGGACACCGCCTGGCTCATGTCGGCGTCGACGATCTCGCCGACCATGCCCTTGATGCTGTTGGTCCGGGCGACCAGGTCTTCCTTCACGGAGTCGACGCGGCTTTGCACCATGCCGTTGCGGCCGCCGACATTGACCAGATCCTTATAGGCGGCGTCCCAGACCGACAGCTGGCTCTCCAGGAAGGTGCGCTGATTGACGGTGAGTTCACCATCGAACGGTCCGTCGACGCCTTCCTCGAAGGCCTGGATCGCCTTGAACGCCTCCATCATGCCGGTCCCGAAGGCGTCAGCCAGGAAGCCGAGATCGACCAGGGTGGAGTCATCGACCTTGGCCTGGGCGACGTAGGAGTCGTTGTGAAAATAGTCGGCCACATTGGTCGCCGGGATCGTCAGATCGCTGAGCGAGGTGGCCGAGAACGGCGGGGTGTCCACCTGACCGCCGGCGAACAGGTACTTGCCGCCGTACCTTGCGTTCATCCCCTCGACCCCGTTGCGGAAGGCCGCCTGCATGTCCTGCATCAGGGTGTCGACCCGGCCGCTGGCGATGGACTCGGCGATGGCCTGGCGCGCGATCTGGGCGGCGTCGGCCACCTGGGACAGGGCGAAGTCCTGGGTGGTCAGCCGGTCGCTGACCAGCTTGTTCTGTTCGGTGAAGGCGCCCAGCCTCGTCTCGATGGACCGCATGGCCGTCAGCATCTCGGCGTTGCGGGCATAATCCTTCAGGTCCGAGCCGTTCTTCTGGCTAGCGACCTTGGTTCCGGCGTCCATCTGGCGCTGCTGGGCCGAGATCAGATTGGCCAGAACGGCGCTGTAGTTTCCGCCGGTGGAGACGCGGCTCACCATGGTGTTGGTCCTCAGACGATGTTGGTCAGGACGTCGAACAGTTCCTTGGCCGCCTGGATCATGCGGGCCGAAGCGTTAAAGGCCTGCTGATAGGTGGTCAGTCGAACCAGTTCCTCGTCCAGATTGACGCCCTCGACGGACTGGCGGCGGTTCACCGCCTCGGTCCGCACCGCCTGGGCGCTGGATCTGCGGGTGTCGGCGGCCGCCGCCGCCCGGCCGCGGGGGCCGCCGGACACCGCGGCGTAGCGGGGGCCGG
>JAHUZY010000292.1 GCA_019264505.1 Phenylobacterium sp.
CCCTTCCACAGATCCGAGCTGCAGGGCCGCCCGCACCCGGGACCGACCGCCGGCCTCCCAGCGGTAGCGATTGAGCGTCAGGGTCAGACGGCGTGACTGGGCTTCAAACCTGATGTCGCCGATCTTGCCCACAGCGTCCTGCAACGCCGCCGACATCACAGCCAGATCGTCCGCATCCTCGGCCCGCAGCCGAAGGGGCTTGGCTTTGTCAGGCATCGAAGGCCGCATCCTCGCTCGTCGCATCGCCCTTCAGGCGCTGGATCTTTGCGCCGCAGGCCGACAGCTTGGCCTCCAGCCGCTCGAAACCCCGGTCCAGGTGGTAGACGCGGCCGACCAAGGTCTCGCCCTTGGCCGCGAGGCCGGCGATCACCAGGCCGACCGAGGCCCGCAGGTCGGTGGCCATGACCTGGGCGCCGGTCAGGGCCGAAACCCCGCGAACCCGCGCCTCGCCGCCCTGGATGCTGATATCGGCGCCCAGCCGCGCCAGTTCCGGCGCATGCATGAACCGGTTCTCGAAGATGGTCTCGCGGATCACCGACTCGCCATCGGCCAGGGTCATCAGGGCCATGAACTGGGCCTGCAGGTCGGTGGCGAACCCCGGATAGGGGTCGGTTTCCACAGCCACAGCGCTCAACCGCCGACCGTTCCGCTTCACGGTCACCCCGTCGTTGTGGCGGATCACATCGACGCCCGCCTCCTCCATCTTGTCCAGCAGGTTGGCGATGAAATCGTTGCGGGTGTGGGTCAGCCGCACCTCGCCCCCGGCCATGGCTGCGGCCAGGGCAAAGGTGCCCGTCTCGATTCGGTCGGGAATCACCGCGTGGCTGGTCCCGCCCAGGCGGCTCACCCCCTGGATCCGGATCACGTCCAGCCCGGCGCCGACGATTCGCGCGCCCATCTTGTTCAGACAGTCGGCCAGATCGACGATCTCGGGCTCGCAGGCCGCATTGCGCAGGGTCGTTTCGCCCTCGGCCAGCACGGCGGCCAGCAGAGCATGTTCGGTGGCCCCAACCGAGACGAAGGGAAAGACGATCTCCGCGCCGCGCAGGCCCCGGGGCGCCTGGGCGTAGACATAGCCCTCGTGCAGGTCGATCTCGGCGCCGAGGGCGCGCAGGGCCTCCAGGTGCAGGTCCACCGGTCGCGCGCCGATGGTGCAGCCGCCGGGCAGGGAGACCTTGGCCTGGCCCGAGCGCGCCAGCAGCGGCCCCAGCACATTGAACGAGGCGCGCATCTGTCGCACCAGGTCATAGGGCGCGATGGCGCTGATGATCTCTGGCGTGTGCAGCAGGGTCTCTGGCCCATCGGGGCCATCCTGCTCTTGCACCTCGGTCCCCAGCCGGCTCAGCAGCTGGCCCAGGAATCGGGTGTCGGCCAGCCGCGGCATATTGGTCAGCCGCAGGGGTTCCGACGTGAGCAGGCTGGCGGCCATCAGCTTGATGGCCGAGTTCTTGGCGCCGCTGATGGCGATCTCGCCCTCCAGACGCGCGCCGCCCTCGATGGCGATTCGGTCCAATCTCAGCCCCTTCAAGCGCCGCATATTCTGCGGTGCGGCAAACCCAGACCGCGCTTCTAGCTCGCGCGCGGGCCGCCGCAAAGGCGCTGGCCGCTCACGAACGCTTGTCGTCGTCAGACGGCGGCGGCTCGACCGCCTGCGGCGCGGCCTTCCGGCGACGCAGGTTGGCGCGCAAAGCCTGGGCGAGCTTGGCTTCGCGATCATTGGCAGGCGGCGTCTTAGGCCGGTCGGGGGGTGTCATAAATCCTCGTTGCGGCCCGGCCCCGGCGAGGTCAAGTCAGAGAAATCCGGAAATGGGGGCTTCACGGCGGCCGCATGGTTGGCTATAGCCCCCGCCTCGCCTTTCGCCGCCGTAGCTCAGTGGTAGAGCGCATCCTTGGTAAGGCTGAGGTCGGCAGTTCAATCCTGCCCGGCGGCACCATCGGCCCCAAGCCCTGAACGGGTTTGGGGCCGACCTCATTTTTGGCCCGGGCTTTCAATCCATCGCGCCGTTGCGCCCGTATCATCAGGGACCGTGGAGGACCGATGATCGACAATCCGGACAACTTCCCTATCGACACGCGCAACGCCGCCCTGGCGCTGATCCGCCAGTATGGCCCCGACGCGCAGGTCATCGCCATGCTGCGCGCGGCTGAGTTCGCCGCCCTTGGCGATGTGGACGGTCTGGCGGCCTGGGACGACATCATCGCCTGCATCGAGGCCTATGACTCCCTCGGCCCGGTCGGCGGAGTCGTACACTAGGCCGTTCAGCGGACAGACAGTTCCGTCGTCATGCTCCGCTGCGCCTCATAGGTCTCTTGGGTCGCCCCGCCATGGCCGCCGCCTCCATCTGCACAAAGCCGCACTGAAACTGTCGGGCCGCTCCGGCTCGCGCCGGCCACGGGCCTCCCGAGAGACGAGCCCGCAGGGCGCGTGGCCCTGGGACTGGGGTCAGCCGGCGCGGGGCTCCTGCGGCGCAGACGGGATCGCGGCACGACCAGCAGAATCTCACGCCTCGCCGCCCCGGGGAGGGACAAGGTTACAAGGCCCACAGACATGCTCAAACCCGGCCGGCTCAGCCGTCAGGCCCGCACGTCATCTGTTGGAATTCTGCAGGTGCGGGCTCAGCCCGCCGCGGCGTCCCCGCGCCTCAGACGCAAGAACGACCCATAGCCAAAACCTACCACACTCCCGCGGTAGCTTAAGAACAAAACAGGAACAAGGTGCTGGGTGACCGCGCCATAGAGTTTCCCGTTCCAGGCGATCACTTTTATCCATTATCCAGGGCTCGCAACCTCTGCCTACAGTCGTTCAAACACTCACCAATGAGGGAGGACGACGATGGACGATGCTTCTGGAACTGGCGATCCCCTGGGCTGCCCGATCAAGCAGCCGGGCGCCCTGCGGTCTCTGCTCGGCCGCACCAACCGCGACTGGTGGCCCAATCAGCTTTCGCTCGACATCCTGCATCAGCATGGCGCTCACGGCGATCCGATGGGCGAGGACTTCGACTATCCCAAGGCGTTCCAGGGCCTGGACTACGCCGCGCTCAAGCGCGACCTCACCGCCCTGATGACCGACAGCCAGCCCTGGTGGCCGGCCGACTATGGCCACTATGGCCCCTTCTTCATCCGCATGGCCTGGCACAGCGCCGGCACCTACCGCACGGGCGATGGCCGCGGCGGCGCCTCCTCGGGCTCCCAGCGCTTCGCCCCCCTCAACTCCTGGCCGGACAACGCCAATCTGGACAAGGCTCGGCGCCTGCTGTGGCCCATCAAACAGAAGTACGGCCAGGCCCTGTCCTGGGCTGACCTGATGATCCTGGCCGGCAATGTGGCCATCGAGTCGATGGGCGGCCCGGTCTTCGGCTTTGGCGGCGGCCGCAAGGACGTCTGGGAGCCGGAGAAGGACATCTACTGGGGCTCGGAGGAACAATGGGTCGGCCAGGGCGCCGAAACCCGCATCCAGCCCGACAAGGAGATGGCGCTGGAGAACCCGCTTGCCGCCATCCAGATGGGCCTCATCTACGTCAATCCCGAAGGCCCCGGCGGCGAGCCTGACGCCATCCAGTCGGGCCGCGACATCCGCGAGACCTTCGCCCGCATGGGCATGAACGATGAGGAGACCGTCGCGCTCACCGCTGGCGGCCACACCTTCGGCAAGGCTCACGGGGCCGGCGACGCCTCCAAGATCGGGGCCGAGCCCGAAGGCGCCGACATCGCCCAGCAGGGCCTGGGCTGGACCTCCAGCCATGAGAGCGGCATCGGCGACCACACCATCACCAGCGGTATCGAGGGCGCCTGGACCCCCACCCCCATCCAGTGGACGATGAACTACTTCCACATGCTGCTGGACTACGACTACGAGCTGGTCCGCAGCCCGGCCGGGGCCAAGCAGTGGCAGCCCATCAATCAGAAGCCGGAAGACATGGCGCCGGGCGCGCACGATCCGTCAAAGCGCCTGCCCACCATGATGACCACGGCCGACATGGCCATGAAGATGGACCCCAAATACCGGGAGATCTCCGAACGCTTCCGGGCCAATCCCGACCAGTTCGCCGACGCCTTCGCCCGGGCCTGGTTCAAGCTCTGCCACCGGGACATGGGCCCCAAGGCCCGCTACTTCGGTCCCGAAGTGCCCGCCGAGGACCTGATCTGGCAGGACCCGATCCCGCCCGTGGATCATCCCCTGGTGGACGCCGCCGATATCGCGGCGCTGAAGGGCAAGCTGCTCGACTCCGGCCTCACCGTGGCCGAGCTCGTCCAGACCGCCTGGGCCTCGGCCTCCACCTATCGCGGCTCCGACCACCGGGGCGGCGCAAATGGCGCGCGCATCCGCCTGGCCCCGCAGAAGGACTGGGAGGTCAACCAGCCTGATCAGCTCGCCCGGGTGCTCAAGGTCCTGGAAGGGATCAAGGCCGCCTTCGACGCCGGGGCTTCCGGCGGCAAGAAGATCTCGCTCGCCGACCTGATCGTCCTGGGCGGCGTGGCCGCGGTGGAGAAGGCCGCCAAGGCCGCCGGCCATGACGTCACCGTCCCCTTCACGCCCGGCCGCACCGACGCCTCGGCCGAACAGACCGACGCCGCAAGCTTCGACGTGCTCGAGCCAAAGGCCGACGGCTTCCGCAACTATCTGCAGGTTAAGTTCAGCGTCCCCACCGAGGAGCTGCTCATCGATCGGGCTCAGCTTCTGACCCTGACGGCCCCGGAAATGGCCGTCCTGGTCGGCGGCCTGCGGGTCCTGGGCGCCAATCACGGCGGGTCTAAGGACGGGGTGTTCACCGACCGCCCCGGCCAGCTGACCAACGACTTCTTCGTCAACCTGCTCGACATGGGCACGGCGTGGAAGCAGGTGGACGACAGCGCCGATGACCTCTTCATCGGGACCTGCCGCAAGACCAACCAGCAGAAGTGGACCGCCACCCGCACCGACCTGGTGTTCGGCTCCAACTCCCAGCTGCGCGCCCTGTCGGAGGTCTATGCCTCGGCCGACGCCGGCAAGAAGTTCGTGACCGACTTCATCAACGCCTGGACCAAGGTGATGAACGCCGACCGCTTCGACCTCCCCCGGGAGAAGCGCCTGGCCGGCGCCCACTAAAGGTCTTCTCTGACGGCGACCCCCGTCGCGACGCCCCAGGGC
>JAHUZY010000315.1 GCA_019264505.1 Phenylobacterium sp.
CCTCGACCTTCAGTTCGAGCGTGCGTTGGAGCGGCTCATAGCCGGCCCTGCGGATCGCCTCGACGACGGCCTGGGTATTGCCCTCCGACGTGAACTCCACATGGGCACGCTCAGCGGCGAGGTTGACCGCGGCGGTCGCCACGCCGGGGACGGCGGCGATGGCCTTCTCGACCCGGCCCACGCAGCTCGCGCAGGTCATGCCGAGCACCGGAATGTCGATTGGCTGAAGGGTTGTCGCGGGCATGGCCGTCTCCTGAACGTCGTTGCCCAGGTCAGATAGAGATTCCCATGATGGGAGGGTCAAGAGTCTTGTGCGCTCGAGGGCGTCGTCAGGCCGGAGCGCCCACGCGCTGGCCTCTCGGCGGGCCTTTTCGGCGAAGCGCCCAGATCAAGTAGAGCGAGGCGACAGCGCCGCCGAAGCAGAACACCGAGATGTAGGCCCACTGGAAGAAGCCTACGGTGACGGCGAGAACCGCCGCCACCAGCCCTCCGAACACCCGAACGTCGCGGTCGGAGGACATCACGAGCGGCACGATCAGCACCGTCACGTAGAGGAGATAAGTTTGCGGCCGGCCGATGATGGCGTCCAACAGCTCCTCGTCCCGGTAGACCACGGCGTTTTCAAGCAAAGTGACGCTAAGCCACCCTTCATGGGCAAAATAGGGCAGGTACTGAATGGAACCGAGCATGCCGCCGACCACCGCAAAGACGAGGTAGGCAGAGCGGCGGCGATAGGGTTCGATGAAGTAAACCGACACCGGTACCCACACCGGCCAGGCAATCCACGCGAAGAACATATAGGCGAGCGAAAATGACTCAGACGCGCCAGGCGGCCCATGGGCGCCGGTGATCCAGACGATCCCCTCCATGAGCTGCTGCAGGCCGAACAACGCAGGTAGCGCCGCGAGCGCCGCGTAGCGCCGGTCTCGCCGCAGCGCTGTCCACACCGTTCCTGCACCCGCAGGGATCAGAATCGCTGCTGCGGCGAAGCTCACCGGGGCCGAAAGGCACATGCCTACAGCTTGACGCCGCGCAGCCGCAGCGCATTGCCGACGACGCTCACGCTGGAGAGCGCCATGGCCCCTGCGGCGATCGCGGGCGAAAGCAGCCAGCCGAAGATCGGGTAAAGAGCGCCCGCGGCGATTGGGATCCCCGCCACGTTGTAGGCGAAGGCGAAGAAGAGGTTCTCGCGGATATTGCGCATCACCGCCCGCGACAGCTTTCGCGCCTTCACTATCCCCTGTAGGTCGCCCCTCAGCAGGGTCACCCCGGCGCTCTCGATAGCGACATCGGCGCCGGCGCCCATGGCAATGCCCACCTCGGCCGCCGCAAGCGCAGGGGCGTCGTTGACCCCGTCGCCGGCCATGGCGACCTTGCGTCCCTCCCCGCGGAATTTCTCCACGACCGCAGCCTTGTCCTGCGGAAGCACCTCGGCCTCCACCTCATCGATGCCAAGCTTGCGTGCGACGGCGAGCGCGGTTGTGCGGTTGTCCCCGGTCATCATGACCAGGCGCACCCCTTCGGCCTTGAGCGTCTGGATCGCTTGCAAGGTGGTGGGCTTGATCGGATCGGCGATGGCGAAGATCGCCGCCGCCTGACCGTCCACCGCCATAAAGATGGCGGTGACACCATCGGCCCGAAGCGCGTCCGCCTCCGCCTCGAGGGCGGACGTGTCGACGCCCTGTTCCTTGAGGAACTTGCCGGAGCCCAGGATCAGGCGCTTTCCGTCGATCACGCCGAGCACCCCCTTCCCCACGGGCGAGTCGAACTCGGCCGGCTGCGACAGGGAAAGCTGGCGATCGTTGGCCGCTCGCACGATGGCGTCGGCGAGCGGGTGCTCGCTGCCGCGCTCAAGACTCGCAGCCAAGCGAAGCACCTCGGCCTCTTCGAACGACGCCGCCGGGCGGATTCTGGTTACGGCCGGGCGGCCTTCCGTAAGCGTGCCGGTTTTGTCGATCACCAAGGTGTCGATCTTCTCGAAGCGTTCCAAGGCTTCCGCGTTCTTGATCAGCACGCCCGCCTGAGCGCCGCGGCCGACGCCGACCATGATCGAAATCGGCGTCGCGAGCCCGAGCGCGCAGGGACAGGCGATGATCAGGACCGAGACGGCGGTTATCAGGCCGAAAGCCAAACGAGGCTCTGGCCCAACCAGCGCCCATACGACAAAGGCAACGACCGCCACGACGATAACCGCCGGCACGAACCAGCCGGACACCTGATCAGCCATGCGCTGGATGGGCGCGCGGCTGCGCTGGGCCTGGGCGACCATCTGAACGATCTGCGACAACAAAGTGTCCGCGCCGACCTTCTCGGCGCGCATGACGAAAGAGCCGGTTTTGTTGATTGAGCCGCCCACCACCTTGGCGCCGGGCTCTTTGGTCACCGGCATGGACTCGCCCGTCACCATGGACTCGTCGATCGAGACCCGTCCTTCGAGCAGGTCCCCGTCCACCGGCACCTTCTCGCCAGGACGGACCCGAAGCCGGTCGCCGACGGCGATGAGATCCAGCGTGACCTCCTCGTCAGAGCCGTCCTCGCGAACCCGGCGGGCGGTCTTGGGCGCGAGATCGAGCAGGGCCTTGATGGCACCCGAGGTCTGTTCCCGGGCCCGCAGTTCTAGCACCTGCCCAAGCAGCACCAGCACGGTGATGACCGCCGCAGCCTCGAAGTAGACTGCGACCGAGCCGTCGGCTTCCCGGAAGGCCGGGGGGAATATCTGCGGCGTCAAGGTCGCGACGACGCTGTAGAGCCAGGCTACGCCGACGCCCATGGCGATCAGCGTGAACATGTTGAGGCTGCGGTTGATCAGCGAGCGCGCACCGCGCTCGAAGAACGGCCAGCCGGACCAGAGCACCACAGGCGTCGCCAGGACGAACTGGATCCAGGCCGAGGTGCGACCGTCCATGAGCATCATCAGCCCGGTCAGATGCCCACCCATTTCCAGGGCGAAGACGGGCAGGGTCAGGGCAAGACCGACCCAGAAGCGACGGGTCATGTCCTTAAGCTCAGGGTTGGGGCCGCTCTCGGCGGTGACCACCTCCGGCTCCAGCCCCATGCCGCAGATCGGGCAGGCGCCGGGGCCAACTTGCCGGATCTGCGGGTGCATCGGACAGGTGTAGATCGTACCCGCCGGGGCGACGGGAGCGGGGACCGGCGCGCTGGTCGTATAGCGATCGGGCTCCTTCTGGAACTTGGCTTCGCATCCCGCCGAGCAGAAGAAGAACTCCCGTCCCCCAAATGTCGTCTTGTGCGCCGTCGAGGCGGGATCGACCCACATCCCGCACACCGGATCCCTCACCTTGGCGTCCAGCGCGCCGTCGGCGTGGTCATGGGCGCCCGCGCCCTGTCCATGCCCCGCCCCGTGATGATGGTGACGCGCGTGGCCGCTGGCTGGCGCGGGACTCGAGGCATCTTCGGTCATAGCCGACAACTCCGTTCGAGGTGGGCCGCTCTTGAAGGCTACGTACCTCGCCAAGGGCAACCCTCGACTGGACGTGCCCGCTCTGGCCGCCTTGAGCGATCGAAAGCCGAAACCTGCGCCGCAGAACCATGATGCAGGTTCCTATCGTCGGAAAGTCAAGGTTCGGGTTTGATTGACACGTCCCAGTGCCTCTGCCGCGCCGGTGCTACATGCAACGTGAAGGGATGCGGACTTGAATACGCATCCGCGTCGGCTGCCCCTCGCCACCCGGCTACCATTTCTACTTTATTTTCGGAGGGGGAACTTGCGCGCTAAGGTCGGGTTTCGAGGCCATCCCGCAACTCGGAGGATGGCTATGCACGCCCAGCAGATCATCAGCACGCACCCGCATGTCCGGGGCAACACCAACGACTCTCTTATCCGCTGCATTGAGGCGTGCTTCGATTGCGCCCAGACCTGCACATCCTGCGCGGACGCCTGCCTCGGCGAGGAGATGGTCCAGCAGCTTACTCAGTGCATCCGGCTGAACCTCGACTGCGCCGACATCTGCTCGGCGGCCGGCCACATCGCGTCGCGTCGCACCGGCTCTAACGAACCACTCATCCAAAGCGTACTGCGGGCGTGTGAGGAGGCTTGCCGCATCTGCGCAGAAGAGTGTGAGCGCCACGCCGCCATGCACGAGCACTGCCGGATTTGCGCCGAGTCCTGCCGGACCTGCGAGCAGGCGTGTCAGGCGGCCCTGAAGACCTTCCACTGACTGAACCAGGCACGAGGACCCCATGAAGACGATTATGATTCTGGCCGCGAGCGCGGCGCTGATCGGCGGCGCGGCGGTGGCCCAGCAGGGCCAGCGCCAAGGCCAGGCCGGCATGCAGCACGGTCAGATGGCCATGCAGGACTACATGAAGTCCATGCAGGACATGCATCAGAAGATGATGTCGGCCCACGACGCCGACCCGGACCGCGCCTTCGCCCTGAAGATGATCGCTCACCACCAGGGCGGCATCGACATGGCACGGATCGTCCAGCAGCACGGCGACGACGCCGAGATCAAGCAGATGGCCCAGAAGGGTGCCGATATGCAGCGCAAGGAGATTGCAGAGCTGCAATCCTGGCTGGACCGCCACGGCGGCCGCACGCCCAGACCCTAACCTCCTGCGGGCGATTACAGGGCAAGCAAGATGTCGACTCGCACGGCGGACCGCCACTGGGGGTCAGCGAACGATTTCGCGATCTCCTTAATCACCCTTTTAGGCGCCGCACCTTAGGGTGCCAGCAGGTAATGGCCTGTAGCTCAGCGGCAGAGCGCGCCCCCGATAAGGGCGAGGTGGCAGGTTCAATTCCTCGCCAGGCCAACCATCTCACAACGCGTCTGCGTCGGCAGTGTAATCCAGCTGGTCGGATAGAAGCTGAGAGCTTCGCGGCTACGGTCGCGGCCAGCAAGTTGCATCCAGTGAAGGCCTCCTCCTCTTGAGGGACTCAAAGCGCGTCGGCCGCACACTCAAACGTCGGGCGGCTGTGACCCTGGCTTCATCCGCGCCCTGGCGTCCGGTTGTGGCCAAACCCTATCAGCTTGGCGGCGGATCCAGCTTCGCGCGGGACCTTCGAACAGGAGGTGGAGCGCCACCGCAGCGGCGAGGGTGAGTGCGAGCAAGGCCCCGACCTCCCACCAGGCCAGCACATAGCTACTGTCCTGGCCGGTGAGCGCAGAGATGACGCCCTTCCAGGCGATGAGGACGGGCATGTGCACCAGGTAAAGGGCGTAGGACGCCTCGCCCCCGAGCAGCAGTGTTCGGCTGGCAAGCGGGCCCGTTGTGCCCGTCTTCGACAGCAGGGCGAGCGCAAGGATCAGCGGGCCGGCCATGACCACGACCAGCCGATCGTCGGCCTTGAGGTGCATCAGCGTGAGCAGAGCGAGCGCAGATGCCCAAGCCGTTGCGACCGCGACGGGGCGCGTCAGCGTGATTGGTTGACCCAAGCGGTAAAGGGCGATGCCGTAGAGGAACTCCGGGATGATGCGCAGGATGCCCATGCCGGCCTCCGCGTGCACCACAACCTTCCCAAACACTGCTTGGTAGAAGAGGTCGAGCGCGACGAAGACCGCGCCGGCGAGCGCCAGCAGCAGGCCGGGGCGATTGCGCAGTTTGAGCCCGACCCAGGCGAAAGCTGGAAAGGCGAGATAGGCGAACCACTCGGCCGACAGTGACCAGGAAGGACCGTTCCACTCGGCCTTGATCACCTCGGGAAGCCACGCATGTACCAGGAGCAGGGTGGTGAGCAGGCCGAGCGGATTGTAGAAGTCGCGGTCGAATTCTGCGCCGATCAGGGACGCGCCGGCCACCATCACGCCGACAAACGCCAGCACCGCGATATGCGCCGGGTAGATGCGCGCAAACCGCGCCACCAGAAAGCGTCCATAATTCAGCCGGCCAGCCTCGAGCGCTTCTCGATAGGCGTGGGTGAGGACGAACCCAGACAGGATGAAGAAGGCGTCCACGCCGAGCCGCGCGCGGTCCAGCAGCCCGGTCGCCGTCTCTGAATCCCAGGACCACTGCAGCTGATAGTGGAAGAGGACGACGCCGAGGGCGAGGAAGAAGCGGACGGAGGTCAGCGCCGGGAGGTTCGACGGAAAGGGTGTCGTGCCGGGGCGCTCGCCCACTCTCCGATCGCCATGCCCCACCTGCCGCCCCCAAATCGTAGCTCCTTCTTGGGAAACGCAGCGGCGGACAGCGGCCCCTCACTTGAGGGGCGACTTCCGCCGTGGCCGTATAGATTCACAAGGGCCGAAATCGGGGACCGACCATGGAAGACAAACTGGACGCACTGATCATGGCCGCTCGGGCGGAAGCCCCGCCGGCCGCCTACCACACCATCGAGCAGCGGGTTTGGAATGACGTGGAGCGGGTGCGTACCGCGCGTCGCTCGGCGCCCATGATCTTCGCCGGTCGGGCCGCCGCCGTGGCCGGCGCCCTCGTGCTGGGGATTGCCGGCGGCGGCATGACGGCCGTCGCGGTGGCTCGCGAGGCGCAGGAGGTCTCCGCCTTCTCGATCAAGACCGAGCTGGCACCATCGACGCTCCTGGATCACCACGGATGAAGGGCGTCAGCCGGGGCCTCGTCCTCACCTTGATCCTCACCTTGCTCGCGGCGATCGGCGGGACCTGGATCGGTGCGCGCTACATCTTCGAGCAGCGCCACCAACCCTCGCTCCATGAATTCGTCCATGAGGAGTTGAGGCTTTTCCCCGACCAGAGAA
>JAHUZY010000108.1 GCA_019264505.1 Phenylobacterium sp.
GGTGTCGAGGAAGGGGTTGCGGATCTGGGCCGCCGGCGCATCAAGCCCGCCCGTCCCCGTTTCAGCCGGAAGGGAGGGCGCAGGGGCGACCGGCGCGGTGTTCAGCTGCGACGGATCAAGCGCTTCGATCTCCAGCCGGTCGACGGCCGAGCCGCCGCTGAGGCGTCCCGACACCAGGGTGATGGTCAGGCTGAGCGCGAAGAACACGCCACCCAGGATCCAGGTGAAGCGCGACAGGAAATCCCCGGCGCCCCGGGCGCTCATGAAATTGCCCGAGCCGCCGCCGCCCATGCCAAGCGCGCCGCCCTCAGAACGCTGCAGCAGCACGAGGCCGATGAGCGCCAGACAGACCAGGATCTGAATACCGAGCAGAATGCTGAGAAGCATGGACAAGTCCAAAACGTCTGGGCGCGGAGCTCCCGGAGGGCGTCCGCGTCGAAAAACCAAGCGCGCGCTCTATCATCCCGAAGGCCGCAAGGCCATAGGGCCAAGCGCGGCCTCGGCGGATCGGTGCCGTGGCTTTCGGGCCGCGACGGGTCCTAGCTAGGCCTTCGGCGCGCCTGCGACAATGGCCAGGAAGTCCGCGGCCTTCAGGGACGCACCGCCCACCAGCGCGCCACCCACCTCAGGCAGGGCCAGGATTTCCGCAGCGTTGCCGGGCTTAACCGAGCCGCCATATAGGATGGCGGGCGCCGCCCCGGCCTCGCCAAACATGTCCATCAAGGTGGCGCGGATGGCGTGGTGAACCTCAGTGATATCCTCAAGGGTCGGCGTCAGCCCTGTGCCGATGGCCCAGACCGGCTCATAGGCGACGGTGAAGGCCTTGCCGGCCAACTCGGCCGGCAGAGATCCCCGGATCTGACCGGTGACCACAGCCAGGGCCCGGCCCTCCTCCCGCTCGGCGCGGGTCTCGCCAACGCAGATGATCGGCTCCAGGCCCGCCCGCAGGGCCGCGCTGGCCTTGGCCGCGACGGCGGCGTCCGTCTCGCCATAGCCGGCCCGACGCTCGGAATGCCCGAGGATGACAAGCTGCGCGCCGGCCTCGGCCAGCATCTCGGCGGACACGTCCCCGGTGAAGGCGCCGGAAGCTTCGGCGTGGCAGTCCTGACCGCCGACCTCCAGCTTCGTGCCGGCGACCTCACGGCTCATCCGCTCCAGCAGGGTGGCGGGCGGGCAGAGCGCCAGGCGGACCCCGGCGTCTGTCGCAGCAGCGGCTATGGCGCGCGCCTCGACCAGGGCCTGCCCCGTCCCATTCATCTTCCAGTTGCCGGCGATCAGGGGGGTAGGTGGGGTCATTTGGGCCTCTCCGTGGGATGGGTCTGGCCGATAAGCCAAGCGATCGTCGCTGTCACGTGCTTGCGGGGGGGAAGCCGCCTCCACTATACCCGCCCCTCTGGACTTCGCGCCCGAGGAAGGGTCCTCCCATGATCTCCGCTTTTCGCGCCTTCGCCAAATCCTGGGTGGCGGCCATTCTGATCGGCCTGCTGGTCATCAGCTTCGCCGTGTTCGGCATGTCCGACATCCTGCAGGGACAGATCTCCTCCTCCGTCGTGAAGGCGGGCGGCCGCAGCTTCAGCGACCAGGATTTCCGCCGAGCCTATGACCAGTGGCGCCAGAACGCCGAGCAGCAGATGGGTCAGCCGATCACGCCCCAGATGGCGGCGGACAACGGGGTGATCGCTGGTCTGCTGGAGCAGGTGGCCACCCAGGAATCCCTGGCCGAGATGCTTGATCGCATGGGCATTCGCCCCGGCGACAGCCTCGTCGCCGATCAACTTCGTCAGATCCCCGCCTTCTTCGATCCCATCAGCGGACGGTTCGACAAGAACCTGATGGAGCAACGGCTGGGCGACACCAATCTCACCTCCGACCGCTTCATCGAGGTGCTCGAGGATGAGATCGCTCAACAGCATTTCGCGTCGGGCCTGGTCAGCGGCCTGCGCGCGCCGCACGCCTATGGCGCCCTGGCCGCCCTTATGAATCTGGAGGAGCGCGATCTCGGCTACTTCCAGGTGGGCGTCGCTTCGGTGGAAGCGCCCGCCGCGCCGACCGACGCCCAGCTGCAAGCCTTCATGGAGGAGAACGCCGATCAGCTGCGCATGCCGGAATTCCGGGTGCTGTCGCTGGTCCGCTTCGCGCCCCGTCCGCAGGATCTTGCAGCCCCTGTGACTCAGGCGGCTCTCGAAGAGCGCTTCGCCTTCCGTCGTGACACCCTGTCCCAGCCCGAGACCCGGACCCTGGTCCAGATCCCGGCGCGGGATCAGGCGACGGCCGCCCGGATCGTCCAGCGTCTGCGCCAGGGTGAGGCCCCCGCCGCGGTGGCCCAGGACCTTGGCGTCGAGCCGGTGACCTATGATGCTCGCCCCCGCAGCGCCATCGCCGACCGCAAGGTGGCTGAGGCCGCCTTCGCCCTGGCCCAGGGCGCGGTCAGCGATCCCATCACCGGCGATCTTGGCCTGTCCGTCGTCAAGGTGATCACGGTCACGCCTGGGCGCGAACCGACCCTTGAGGACGTCCGTCCCATGCTGGAGGCCGAAATCCGCCAGGATCAGGCCGCCGAGAAGGTCTACGAGCGCACCCAGGCCTATGAAGAGGCGCACATCGGCGGCGCCACCCTGGCCGAGGCCGCCCAGGCGGCCGGCGCCACGGTGCTCACCCTGCCCGCGGTCAGCGAGCAGGGCCGCGACCAGGAGGGCCAGCCGGTCCAGGGCGTGACGCCGCGGATTCTCGAAACCGCCTTCGCCCTCACCGAGGGCGATGAGTCGGATCTCACGGAGCTGAGCGAGGGTGAGTATTTCGCCGTCCGCGCCGAGCGGGTGATCCCCGCCGCCCTGCCGCCCATCGATGAGGTTCGCCCGCTGCTCACCCAGGTCTGGATGCAGCGTGAAATGCTACGACGCCTGGAGGCCAAGGCCACCGAGCTGGCCGAAGCCGTTCGGGGCGGCCAGACCCTTGAGGCCGCGGCCAGCTCCATCGGCGCCCGGGTGACCCGCGCCACGGGACTCAGCCGCGCCACCGCGCGGCCGGGCGAACGCCTGTCGGAGGACGCCCTGGTGCGGGCCTTCGGCGCTGCGCCGCAGGAGGCCTTCACCGCCCGAGACGTGCAGTTCGGCATGATCGTCGGCAAGGTTGAGGCGGTGCGTTCCGGAGATGTGGCCCAGGTGGCCCGCACGGTGGAGGATGGCCGCGGTCAGGCCAGCAT
>JAHUZY010000331.1 GCA_019264505.1 Phenylobacterium sp.
GTGTCCTTCCGTGTGCCCGGCGCGCCGGGCGAGCGCCCCCTGTGGGTGGACGCCCGCGGCCAGGCCTTTGGCCGCGCCCCCGAAGGCGGCTTCGCCCGGATCATCGGGGTGGCCCTCGATGTCACCGAGGTGCGGATGGCCCAGGCCCGGGCCCAGGCCGCCGAGAACCGTCTGCGGGACGCCATCGAGAGTGTGTCGGAAGCCTTCGTCCTGTGGGATCGCCACGGCCGCCTGCTCATGTGCAATCGCAACTACCGGAGCGTCTTCTCCCTGGAGGCCCGCCTGCTGAAGCCCGGCGCGGCCCGCGATCAGGTCAACCGCTTCGCCCAGCTGGCCATCAAGCGCGAGGCGCCGACGGTGGACGGCCAGCGCGGCGTGCGCGAGGCCGAGCTCAACGACGGCCGCTGGATCCAGATCTCCGAGCGACGCACCGCCGAGGGCGGGCTGGTGATGACGGCGGCCGACATCACCGCCATCAAGACCCAGGAAGAGGCCCGCCGAGTCAACGAAGAGGCCCTGCAGAAGGCGGTCGTCAGCCTGGAGCGCAGCCAGGAGCAGCTCTCTGAACTGGCCCGCAAGTACGAGGCCGAGAAGGTTCGCGCCGAGAGCGCCAACACCGCCAAGAGCGAGTTCCTGGCCAATATGAGCCATGAGCTGCGCACGCCGCTGAACGCCATCAACGGCTTCTCCGAGATCATGGTCGGCGAGATGTTCGGCCCCCTGGGCGACCCACGCTACAAGGAATACTGCGGCGACATCCTCTCTTCAGGTCAGCACCTACTGGCCCTGATCAACGACATCCTCGACATGTCGAAAATCGAGGCGGGCAAGATGAACCTGAAGTTCGAGCCCTTGACCCTGGAGGATGTGGTCGAGGACGCCGCCCGCCTGATTCGCAACCGCGCCGACAGCGCGGGCCTGGCCCTGGAGCTGGAATTCCCCCGCGATCTGCCCGAGGTCGAGGCCGACTACCGCGCCATCAAGCAGGTGCTTCTCAACCTGTTGTCCAACGCCATCAAGTTCACCCCCCGCGGCGGGCGGGTCACGGTGCGGGCGGACGCCCGTCCTGATCCCCAGGGCGAGCGGGTGCGGATCACCGTGCGCGACACCGGCATCGGCATCGCGCCGGACGACCTGGCCCGGCTGGCGCGGCCCTTCGAACAGATCGAAAATCAGCACTCCAAGACCCAGCAGGGCACCGGCCTGGGCCTTGCCCTCACCAAGTCGCTGGTGGAGATGCATGGCGGCTCGCTCGACATCCAGAGCGCCCCTGGCGAAGGCACGACCGTGGGCTTCTCCCTGCCGGTCCGCCAGAGCGAGCCTCGTCAGGCGCCGGTCCGCCGCACGGGGACCGCGGCCTAGGCGTCCGCGACGAGCGGAATTTCTGCAAGATATGTCGCAAATCAAAGCGGTTAGGCCAAAAGGGTGACCTGCTGATCTGATGACCCGTCTGAAAGTCCACACCGAAAACCACGCCATCGGCCGAACTGGGTGGCTTCGGGCCGCGGTGCTGGGGGCGAATGACGGCATCGTGTCCACTGCAAGCCTGATCGTCGGGGTAGCCGCCGCGGGCGCCATGCGCGGCGACATCCTGCTCACGGGCATGGCCGGGCTTGTCGCCGGGGCCATGTCCATGGCGGCCGGCGAGTATGTTTCCGTCAGCTCCCAAGCCGATAGCGAGGCGGCTGACCTGGCCCGAGAGCGGCTCGAATTGGCGACGCAGCCGGAGGCCGAGCTGGCGGAGCTGACCGACATCTATGTGGGGCGCGGTCTACCGCTGGACCTGGCGCGTCAGGTGGCCACCCATCTCAACGCCGGGGACGCGCTGGCGGCCCATGCGCGCGACGAGCTGGGTCTGTCCGAGCATAGCGCGGCTCGCCCAATCCAGGCGGCGCTGACCTCGGCGGCGACATTTGCGGTAGGCGCAGCCCTGCCGCTCGCCGCCGTCACCGTCTCGCCCGTCAGCGCGATGGTTCCCATCGTTTCGGGAGCCTCACTCGTCTTCCTCGCCCTGCTGGGCGCAGTTGCGGCTCAGGCGGGCGGGGCGCGCCCCTGGAAGCCGACCGCGCGCGTGACCTTCTGGGGTGCATTGGCCATGGCAATCACAGCTGTGATCGGCAGTCTCTTTGGGGCGGTCGTCTAGCGGCCTTGAACGTGGAAACAGGGTGCATGCGGCCAGACAGACCGCCGTTGCAGACCTGCTGCGGGAGAAACTGATGCTCGAATACGCCATCCAGGCCCGCCGGATCGACGCCCACGGGAGCCTTGCGAGCGCCAAGGACGCCACCCTGGTTCTGGACACAGACCTCCAGGGGCGTCCCGACGCCTTCAACCCCGTCGAGCTCCTGCTGGCCGCGGTCGCAGCCTGCATGATCAAGGGGGTTGAGCGGGTCACCCCGCTGCTGAACTTCGAGCTCAACGGCGTCGAGGTCAGACTGAAGGCCGCGCGCCAGGACAGCCCGCCCCTGATCACCTCCATCGACTACGAGATCATCGTCGACACGGCAGAGAGCGACCAGCGCCTGGACCTGCTGCACAAGAACATCCGCAAGTACGGGACGATCTCGAACACCGTGGGCCGGGCGACAGCCCTCGACGGACGGATCATCCGGCGTGCTGCGGTCTAGGGGCGCGGCCCGCGCTCACTCCGACCTTCGCGGCCTTCGTGCCGCCTGGGCGGTCGCGACAGGGCCTCAGCCAGGGCCTGGCGCTCCTCCGGGTTCAGGTCGGCGGCGAAATCGACGACGCGGCTCTCCAGGCGGCTCCGGGCCTCAGCTTCGATCCCCTGGGCCTCGGTCAGCGCCTGACGGACGGCGGCAGGGTCATAGGGGTCGGCGGCGATCTCACCCCAAGCCGCCCGCCGGGCCTCGCCGGCCCGCATCAGCGAGCGGCGCACCTCCCGGGCCTCGCTGCGCAGGGCCTCTCGATAGGCGTCCTGGCGGGCTTCCGGCAGGGCGGAGGCGGCGGAGAAGATCGGGGGCGGCCCCGGACGCATGGCGCTCTCCCGCCCTTGCGACATGCGCACGCCGATCACCAGGCCGCCCACCACCGCGCCAATGGCGAACAGGTTGACGGCCAGGGAGATGAACAGGGCGATGGTCAGGCTGCGTTGCGACATCAGACGCCTCCCACCAGTTCGACATCCAGGGTGTCATAGGCGCTCACCGCCGCGGTGAATACCTCGAGCTCGCCCACCGGAGCAATGGCCCCCGACACCACCACCCCGGCCATGACGCCAGCCGCGCCGGCGGCCATTAGCCCGGCGCCCAGACTGGTGCGCCACATCCAGCCCCGCCAGGCGGGGCCGCGCCGCGCCGCCGGGGCGCTGGCGAGGATCGCCGCCTGCAAGGCCGCGCTGCCGGCCGGGGCGCGCCAGGCGTCCAGCGCCCAGTCCAGATCGCTCTGAGCGGCCAGCAGGGGCGCGGTCGCCGCTGGATCGGACGACATCAGCAAGGCGGCGGGCTCCCGGACATTCTCCGGCCAGCGGGAGACGTCGCCGCCATAGGCCTCGGCGAGGGCGGCGAACCTGTCCAGGTCCATGATCGGTCCTTCCTTCATTCGGGCGGCCTCACCGCATTTCCGCCAGGGCCAGGCGAAGCGCCCGGCGGCCGCGGGACAAAAGACTCTCCAAGGCCTCGACGCTGACGCCCATGAGGCCAGCGGCCTCGATATTGCCGAGCTCCTGGTAGTGGCAGAGCACGATGGCCTCCCGCTGACGGTCCGGCAGCCGGGCCATGGCCGCGGCGACCCGCCCCCCCACGTCGGCGGCCTCCAG
>JAHUZY010000013.1 GCA_019264505.1 Phenylobacterium sp.
AATCAAGACTCTAGGCCGCCCGGAGGGCGGCCGAGGTCAAGCTTTAGGCGACGGCCAGCTTTTTCAGCCGGGCGGCCAGGCGCGAGACCTTCCGCGAGGCGGTGTTCTTGTGGATCACGCCCTTGGTGACCGCCCGCATCACTTCCGACTGGGCCTCCACTATGGCCGTCTTGGCGACGGCGGCGTCGCCGGCGGCGACCGCCTCTTCGAAGCGTCGGAGATAGGTCCGGACGCGCGAGCGGCGGGCGGTGTTGACTTCGGTGCGACGGGCGATCTTGCGGATCGCCTTCTTGGCGCCGGGCGTGTTGGCCATTCTAAAGCTCTCGAAAAGTAACGCGCCCGAACGCAGGTCCGGGCGGTGAAAATCGGAGGCGCGGATATACGGGATGGCGGCGGGCCGGTCAATGGCGCCTGGACCTTCGACCCGGATTCACTGCAGCCCCGTGAAACCTCGCCAGGCCGGATGGACCGCCACCAGCTCGGCCATCTGCTGATATCCCGCCGCGCCAGGATGAGCGCCGTCGCCTGCCTGAGCCTCGGCCAGCCAGGTGCCGCTGACCGCCAGGGGGCGCAGGACATCGATATACGGGACCCTGAGACGGGCGCAGAGGGTCTTGAAGGCTTCGTTCAGCGCCTCGACCCGCGCCGCGAGCCCTGGCTCCCCGGCCGGCGGCGGCCCCACCATCAGCACCGGCGCCCGCTGGGCGCCCGTCGTCAGCAGGAGATGAGCGTTCTTCAGGCTCTCGGCCGGCGAGAGCCGCGAGGTCTCGCCCTCGCCGGCGTTCGCGTCATTGCAGCCAAAGGAGAAGACCAGCCTGCAGGGTTCGAGATCGGTGAGCCGCGGCTCGGCCTCGGCCAGCCAGCGGCGGGCGATGTCGGCGCTGGTGTCGCGGCGGACGCCGAGATTGTAGAGCGTCACCTCCGGCCGCCCGGCCAGGGCGCGGCCAAGCCAGCCCTGATGGGCCGGATCGCCGACCCCGGCCACGAAGGAGTCCCCGAAGGCGAGGATCCGCACCTATCGGCCCTTGAAGCTGGGTTTCCGCTTCTCCACGAAGGCGGCCATGCCCTCCTTCTGGTCGTCGAAGGCGAAGAGGGAGTGGAACAGCCGCCGCTCCACCGCCACCCCGGCCGACAGGGTGGTCTCGTAGGCGGTCTCCACCAGTTCCTTGTTCATCATCACCGCCACCGGCGACTGGGCGGCGATCTTGGCGGCCGCCGCCAGGGCCTCCTCCACCAGGGTGTCGGCCGGCACGACGCGCGAGACCAGGCCCGCGCGCTCGGCCTCGGCGGCGTCCATCATCCGGCCGGTCAGGATCATCTCCATGGCCTTGGACTTGCCGACAAAGCGGGTCAGGCGCTGGGTGCCGCCGATGCCGGGCATGACGCCGAGATTGATTTCCGGCTGGCCGAACTTGGCGGTGTCGGCGGCCAGGATGAAGTCGCACATCATGGCCAGCTCGCAGCCGCCGCCAAGCGCGAAGCCTGAGACCGCGGCGATGATCGGCTTGCGGCAGGCCTCGATCCGCCGGGCGCTGCGGGCGAAGGTGTCGGCCAGGAACATGTCGGCATAGGACTTGTCGGCCATCTCCTTGATGTCGGCGCCGGCGGCGAAGGCCCGGGCCGAGCCGGTCAGGACGATGCAGCCGACGGCCGGATCAGCCTCGGCCGCCTCCAGGGCCGCTTCCAGGTCCGACAGAAGGGCCGCATTGAGGGCGTTCAGCGCCTCGGGCCGGTTCAGGCGGATCAGGGTGACGGGGCCGTGGGCCTCGATGAGCAGGGTCTCGTAGCTGGGCGCAGACATGGGCGCAGACATGGGGCGGCTCCTGTGGAAGACACGTCCCTTGCCGCTTAAGGCCCCTCGACCTCGTAGCCAAGGGCGCGGAGGCGCTCAGGCAGGCCGACCTCCCCCACCAGATGGCCGGCGCCGACCACCACCACCGTGCGGCCCGAGCCCTCCAGGCGGTCCTGCAGCAGGGCGAGCCAGGCGGCGTTGCGGGCGACGATCAGGCGCTCATAGAGGGCCGGGGCGACCGCCTCCAGGGGCGCCACGGCCTCGGCCTCGAGGGCGGCCAGGTCGGCGCTCATCCAGATGGCCACCAGCCGGTCGAAGGCCTCAGGGTCCTCCTCCATGGCCTGGAGGTTATAGGCGAGGCTGGCGAGCTGTTCCTCCATGGGCACGTGGTCGAAGGCGGCCAGCTGGTCCTCGACGCGCTCCAGGGCCTCGCGCCGCACGCCGGGCGGGGCTGTGGCGCTGACCTGCTGTTCCACGCCGTTGGCGATGTCGGCCCCCTGGGCGCCCACCATGGTGGTGACCAGCATGACCTCGGCGAACCAGGGCTTGAGCTGGTCGAGCACGTTGGGGGGCAGGCCGTACTTCACCGCCATGCGGCCCAGGCGCAGACGGCTGTCCTCGGGCAGGCGTTCATAGAGGCCAGGCCCCGGCGGCAGGACGCCCAGCCGCATGGCCAGGCGGGCGGCCTCCTGCTCGGTGGCGGGATCCACCGGCAGCTCGAACCAGAGGTCGTCGGCTTTCGCCAGAGCGGCGTCGAGGGCCGCCGGCCGCCAGTCGAGCCCCGGCGGCAGCAGGTGGATGGAGCCAAACAGCAGCATCTCGGAATCGTGGTCGCGGACGATCCACACCGCCGGCTGCGCCTGGGCTGGCGGGGGCGCGCAGGCGGCCGACAGGGCCAGGAGGATCAGGGCGCAGAGGCCGGGCAGACGTCGCATCACACTCACCTCTGGCAGGCGGGGCAGAAGAAGGTCGAGCGCCCGGCCTGGACCTGGCGCTGGATGGTCCCTTTGCAGCCATCGTTGGGGCAGGGCTCACCCTCTCGCCCATAGGCGCGGAAGCTGTGCTGGAAATAGCCCAGAGCCCCGTCGGCGGCGGCGTAGTCGCGCAAGGTGGAGCCGCCGGCGGCGATGGCGGCGGTCAGAACCTGGCGGATGGCGTCCACCAGGCCCGTCAGCCGCCGCTTGCTGATCTTGCCCGCCGGGCCGAAGGGGGAGATGCGCGCCATGTGCAGGGCCTCGCACACATAGATATTGCCCAGGCCCGCCACGATCCTCTGGTCCAGTAAGAGGGTCTTGGGCCCCTGTTTGCGGCCTTCGAAGGCGCGAGCCAGATGGGCGGCGTCGAAGTCGTCGGACAGGGGCTCTGGCCCCATGCCCGCGAACCAGGGATGGCTGGCCAGCGCCTCGGTGGGGATCAGGCCCATATAGCCGAACCGCCGGGGGTCGTAATAGGTGACCCGGCCGCCGGCCTCGGTCTCGAAGACCACATGGGCGTGCTTGGGGTCGGGGTCGGCGGCATAGACGAACTGGCCTGGCCGGATCGTCCCCTCGGGCCGGGCGATCTCGAAGCGGCCGCTCATGCCCAGATGCATGACCAGGGTGTCGCCCCGGTCGGTGGGGGCCAGCACATATTTCGCCCGCCGGGTCAGGGTCTCGATGCGCGCCCCGGCCAACCGCTGGACGAAGCCCTCCGGGAAGGGAAAGCGCAGATCCGGCCGACGCGCCTCGACGCGGGTCAGGCGCTGGCCGTCCAGGACGGGCGCCAGGCCGCGGCGGACGGTCTCGACCTCGGGAAGTTCAGGCATGCCGCCTCGATTGGCAGAGGCGGACGGCATGATCAACTTCAACCGCGCCGGCGGCCTTGTGCTGGCGTGCGGCCGCGCGGGAGGTTATGAGGCGAGCCATGACCGGACCTGCCGCCACCTTCGGCTTTCGCGACGTTGCGGCCGACGAGAAGCCTCGCCTGGTGCGCGGGGTCTTCGACAGCGTCGCCCGCCGCTATGACCTGATGAACGACCTGATGAGCGGCGGCGTCCACCGCCTCTGGAAGGACGCCGTCGCCGCCCGCCTGAACCCCCAGCCCGGCGAGGTCATCATCGACTGCGCCGGCGGCACTGGCGACATGGCCAGGCGCTTCGCCAAGATGGCCAGGCGCGCCCAGCAGCGTCGCGGCGGCGCCGCCGCGACCATCTTCCTGATGGACTACCACGCCGAAATGATCGCGGCGGGGCGGGAAAAGGGCTCTGAGCCGGAGATCTGCTGGAACGTCGGCGACGCGCAAAGACTGCCCCTGCCTGACGCCTGCGCCGACGCCTATGTGATCTCGTTCGGCATCCGCAATGTCACCGACGTGCCCGCCGCCCTGCGTGAGGCCCGGCGCGTGCTGAAGCCCGGCGGCCGGTTCCTGTGCCTGGAGTTTTCGCGGCCGGTCACCGAGCCCCTGCAGAAGGCCTATGACGCCTATTCCTTCAAGGTCATCCCCGCCGTGGGCGAGCTGGTGGCCAAGGACCGGGAGTCCTACCAGTATCTGGTGGAGAGCATCCGCCGCTTCCCCGACCAGCAGAGCTTCGCCCAGATGATGCGCGAGGCCGGCTTCGCGCGGGTGAGCTACACCAACTTCACCGCCGGGGTGGCGGCCCTGCATCAGGGCTGGGCCATCTGACATGGCGCGACCCGCCGCCTATGGCCGGCTCTTCGCCGCCGCCTGGACCCTGGCCCGTCACGACGCCCTGCTGCCCGCCGAGCTGGAGGCCCTCTATCCGCCGCCGATCCGCGATCTGGGCCGGACCCTGCGGCTCCTGGCCGGCAAGCAGGCGAAGATCGGCCGGCCCGGCGAGCGGCTGGCCCGGGCCCTGGTCCAGCTGGGGCCGGTGGCCATCAAGCTTGGCCAGCTCATGTCCACCCGGGCTGATATCTTCGGTGCGCAGTTCGCCGAGGACCTGTCGCGGCTGAAAGACCGGCTGCCGCCCTTCCCGGCCGAGATCGCCCGGGCCCAGGTGGAGGCCGCCCTGGGGGCGCCGGTCGAGACCCTGTTTTCCGAGTTCGGCGAGGCCGTGGCCGCCGCCTCCCTGGCCCAGGCCCATGACGCCCGCCTGCAGGACGGCCGCCGGGTGGCGGTCAAGGTGCTGCGCCCGCACATCGGGGTCCGCGTCGCGCAGGACTCCGCAGCTCTGGCCCAGGCCGCCCTTCTGGTGGATCGCTATGTGCCCGCCGCCCGGCGGCTGGAGCCCCGGGCCTTCGCCCAGACCGTGATCCGCGCCACCGAGCTGGAGCTCGACCTGCGCCTGGAGGCCGCCGGCTGCGACGAGCTGGGCGAGGTGATGGCGAGGGATGGCTACATGGCCGCCCCGGCCGTCATCTGGGAAGGCGTCGGCAAGCAGGTCCTGACCCTGGAATGGGCGGCCGGCGCGCCCCTGTCCGACCCCGCCGCCCTGGAGCTGGCCGGGCTCGACCGGCCGCAGCTGGCGATCAACCTTCTCCGGGCCTTCCTGTCCCAGGCGCTGGACCACGGGGTCTTTCACGCCGACCTGCATGAGGGAAACCTGTTCGTTGAGGCGCCGGCCAGGATCACCGCGGTGGACTACGGCATCGTCGGACGGCTAGGCCCCGATGAGCGGCGCTATCTGGCCGAGATCCTCTGGGGCTTCCTCGACAGGGACTATCCGCGGGTCGCCGAAGTCCACTTCCGCGCCGGCTATGTGCCCGCCCACCATGACCGGGCGGCCTTCGCCCAGGCCCTGCGGGCGGTGGGGGAGCCGGTGTTTGGCCGTTCCGCCAGCCAGGTCTCCATGAGCCGGGTGCTGATCCAGCTGTTCGAGATCACCGCCCTGTTCGACATGCGCCTGCGCCCGGAACTGGTGCTGCTGCAGAAGACCATGATGACGGTGGAGGGCGTGGCCCGCCGCATCGACCCCGACCACGACATCTGGGCCGCCGCCGATCCCGTCGTGCGCCGCTGGATCGCCCGGGAGCTGGCCCCGCCCGCCCAGGCCAAGCGCGTCGTTCAGGAAAGCCTCGACATCCTGCATGGCCTCAAACGCCGCCTGCAGGACCCCGAGCCGTCCGTCGCCGTGGTGGCGACGACCGAGCGGGACTCAAGCTGGCTTTGGTTCTTCCTGGGCGCCCTGACAGCCGGCGGCGCCTTCCTGCTGGGCGCGCTCGCCTGAGGCCAGACCTCAGAGTTTAGTCGTCGCCGCGCTCGGCTTCCCGGACCTTCTGTTCTTCCCAATAGGCGGCCCCATTGTCAGGCTTGAACATGGTCCGCGGCGCGCCCTGAGCTGTGGCGACGGCGAAGATGTTGGCCGCAGGATCGTAGATCAGGGTGTCCCCATTGCCGCGCTTGATCGTCTCGGCGCCGGCCGGGGGATCATTGACGAAGGCGTGGGCCTTGCGGACGAAATCGTCGAGGTCCCTGGCCCCGAAGGCCTCGCCATTGCGGGCATAGGCGCGCTCGGCGTTTTCCTGGGCCGAATAGCGCTGGGTCTCCGACCACAGGGGCCGGCCGTCCACCTTGGGGACCGGCGCCCGGGCCGTGGCCGAGGACGCCGCTGGCGCCGTGGCCGAGGCGTCCTGGCCTGCCTCGCCGGCGCTGGGGGCCGGCGTCACCGCAGAAGGCCCGTTGTCGCAGGCGACGAGAATGAAAAGACTGGCGCCCGCCGCGAGCGCCCCCACTGACCGCATCATCACCGTGTTTCTCCCCGCAGCTCAGCCCCAGGCTGTGCCGGAACGAACAAAGAACAGATGTGCGGTTTTGTCCAGAGGCCAGATGCGGCTATAGCGTGGAGCCGTTGTCGAAAGGGACCCCGGGCCTTGGCGCAGAAGCAGATCCTCCTGATCGTGGGCGGCGGCGTGGCCGCCTATAAGGCCCTGGAGCTGACCCGCCTGCTCCGCAAGGCCGGCGTCGGGGTGCGCCCGATCCTCACCCACGCCGGCGCCCAGTTCGTCACGCCCCTGTCCCTGGCGGCGCTCGCCGAAGACAAGGTCTATTCCGAGCTCTTCTCCCTGACCGACGAAGCCGAGATGGGTCATATCCAGCTGTCGCGCTCGGCCGATCTGGTGGTGGTGGTCCCGGCCACCGCCGACCTGATGGCCAAGGCCGCTCATGGGCTGGCCGGCGATCTCGCCTCCACCACCCTGCTCGCCACCGACAAGCCGGTGCTGATGGCGCCGGCCATGAATGTGCGCATGTGGGAGCATGCCGCCACGAAGCGGAACCTGGCGACCCTCAAGGCCGACGGCGTCGCCTTCGTGGGTCCGGACGAGGGCTCCATGGCCTGTGGCGAGTATGGCGCCGGCCGCATGGCCGAGCCCGCCGTCATCTTCGAGGCGATCATGGGGATGTTGACCGGAAAGGCCGCCCCCGCCGTCACGCAAGGCCCGCTCTCCGGCCGCCGCGCCATCGTCACCGCCGGCCCCACCGCCGAGCCCATCGACCCGGTGCGCTACCTGACCAACCGTTCCAGCGGCAAGCAGGGCTATGCGATCGCAGAGGCCCTGGCGGCCCTGGGCTGCGAGGTCACCCTGGTGTCCGGCCCCACGGCGCTGTCGGCCCCGGCGGGCGTCAAACGGGTGCAGGTGGAGACGGCCCGGGAAATGCTGGCCGCCTGCCAGGCCGCTCTGCCGGCCGACTTGGCCGTCTGCGTCGCCGCCGTGGCCGACTGGCGTCCCGCCGACGAGGGCGCGGTGAAGATCAAGAAGACCGGCGATGCGCCCCCGGCCCTGCGGCTGGTGGAAAACCCCGACATCCTGG